>DNPC01000215.1 GCA_003501565.1 Planctomycetaceae bacterium
CACATCGCCCAGTACAAAATCCCAGGTAAGTTGGCTCACGTCGTGGCTGGCGAAATAGTCGAAGAAGTCACCGCCACAGATTTCCGCGGGAGTACAGATGGCGGCAACATCCAAGCCTGCGATCTCCGGCGGCGCTTGCGGTAACATCATTTGTTGGATGTTCCGCGCTGCCTCCAGCTCTGCTTGGATGCGTTGGTTTTGGTGTTCAGCTTCGCGACGTGCCTGACGTTCGATAGCATACTGCAGTGAGCGAGTAAGCAGTTCAGGGTTGAGCTGGCTCTTGGGAACAAAGTCCTGTGCTCCGTGGGCTACCGCCTCGGCCGCCGTCGCCATGTCGTCCTGGCTGGTTAGTATGACAAAGGGGACGGTTGGAAATTTCTCGCTTAACGCTTCAAACGTAGCGAGCCCTTCTGAGTCCGGGAGGTTCAGGTCCAAGATCACAACACGAATCGCGGAGTTGGCCGATAGTTGGCCAACGGCATCGTTAAGTGTCGTTGCGTGTTGCAGATCGTATAGCGCATCGCTCGACTCTAGGCTCGAACGAACGATAACCGCATCGATTTCTCCGTCTTCGACCAATAGAGCCGAAATCGGCGGAGCATCAGTCGGTTCGTTTGTACCTCGCAGATCGGCCAGCAGTCCGTCACTTGTGGGATCGTTCTGCACAGGTCACAGGCTCGCAAGGTGAGGAATCGACGTTTATTGGGCAAATCAGTCGCCGTAGCCTCAGTTTAACACATCGCGCGTGCGAGAAGAAATCGTTAGAGTGGTAGCTCTTCGGTTCGTGGGGCAAGGTGGCAGTATCTCAGGTCAAAGCAATCGGAATATGAAAGCGAGCAGACGGACCAGGAATGAACTGTGATACGGCCTGCCGTCAGCTCTCGATGCTTCCTGCTAACAGTGCATCGCAGAATCACCGAGGCTAGCATAAGTCACCCCAGCTAGCGCAAAAAAAACGAACGCCCCTTCAACTTGAAAGGACGCCCGTGGTGGGGAGACGCAGTTGTCTTAAAATTGCGGTGAGGGAAAATAAGAATCACTTCGCCCCCCCAAATACTCCTATGTCTCGTCTTGGTTGTCGGTCGCCAATGCAAGGTAGTGCAAGTTAATCATTAGTTTGTGACCTTGGCTGGGGCGGCTACGACGACGACTTTGTCGATTGGAAATGTCATTTCGTAAGCGAGCGATCGGAGGAACATTTTGGCATTGCCGTACTGGCTCACGCTCAGGTTTTTCACGTTGCTTTTCAGCAGTACCGTCATGCCATCGATTAACGTCGACAGCTCACGCTGAGACGGACTGCCATCTCCGCTGTTTGCAGGTGTGCGTTGAGCCAGCAAAGTGTCGATCCGGTTACGGACCGCTGCATACTGCTGCATGCGAAGAACATGAGGCCATACGACTTTTCCGGTAGAAGCATCGAACTGCTTGCTGGTCAGCCGGTCTGGAAGGGAAGCCTTGATGACCTGTTCCCACTCTTCTTTCGTGGGAGGAACCGGAGCGTAGCGTTCGCGATACTCTCGGATGGCGTCCTTGTTTTCGATGAATGTGCGAACGTATAGCTTGTTATTCTCGATCGCACGTCGTCGAGCTTCTTGATAGTTCACCGTTGCCATGGAATCCAGCAAGTTCTTTTGACCTTGAGCTTGGATAACGGAGGCGGCGCCCCGCAGAAATCCTTCGGTCGCGGTGCTGGCGTGATGTTGGTAATTCCAGTTGTTGATGGGAGTAGTTACGGCCTGCTGAGCAAGGGTTGACGATGTAGCCAACGCAATAAATGCGATTGCCGCTGAGATTCCTGTTTTCGAGTAAAGCATTTCATTCTCCCATTTCTGTTGTCACCATCGAGCGTTTGCTCGTCTTAGGTGACCTGATATCCCCGTACTTGCTAGCGGTGTGCCAAAGCTGCACAAACCGGCGAGAAAAAGTTCGTATACTGATTTCGGCTTTGTTTTCCTTACCGAAAATCAGTTTCGCTTTTCCTCACTGCAATGGGATTGCCGTGGCGGCTGCAAAGCGGACACGGACGAAATTGAGACTGCTCTCTCATTTTGAGATGTGGGTCCGCTGGAAAACAGGATCGCTTACGCGGATTACGCAGGAAGTTTAAATGAACCCAAAAGAGGGAGTTCAAGTTCAGGTTTTTAGCCAGGGTCAATTGGTTGGACGGGTTGAACTTAACGAATCGTTGCTACTAGGAAGGCAGCGACCGGGCGAATTGCCTCCGCCGCATTTTGATGCCCCGTCCCTGCGTTTCATCATAGCGCCGTTGGCTGATCAGCAGGTTTCGCGTGAACACGTAGCTCTTTCGTTGGTTAGGTCGGATGGACTGGCACCTCGGGTCGAGGTTGTCAATCGTAGTCGCAAGCGCAGCGTATGGATCGAGGGGCAATCGAGACTTGCACCACTGGAAAACAGCGTTGTCAATCTGCCAGCTCGTGTGAGTTTTGAGGACCACTACGTCTTGATCGATCAGCCGAGCCTAGATGCCGGTTGGGAGTTTCAAAGTCTCCAGCATCAAACACTTGCTCCACGACAGGTCCGAGGGGGACCGGCGGTAAGCGTGCATCAAACGTTGATGGCTTCTCAAGAGATTCAAACCTATTCCTCGGAGCAATTGATTGATTGGCTAAGCAAGACGATGGAAGTCCTGCAGAAGGCAGCTGGCGCGTCGGACTACCTTCGCCAAGCGGTAGATGCGGCACAGCAAATCGTGGGCTTAGACATCGCAGCCGCACTCCGTTGGGACGGCCAGCATTGGACCACTGAGTGGGCGCTAGACGCCTCGGGGGCTGAATCCACGATTCAGCCCAGTAAGTCTGCACTTAACCTCGTGCTGGCTGGAAAGCGAACCCTGCGCAGGCTTCCGGCTGGGAGCAAGCATGCGGGAAGTCTTCAAGGTGTCAGCGCTCTAGTTGCATCGCCGATTCTCAGCGCAGAAGGAGAGGTGATCGGGGCACTGTATGGCGTTCGCCATGATGGTACGGTTGGCGTTCCCGATATTTCAGAATTTGAGGCGTTGTTGGTAGAAATGGTTGCCTGTGGGGCAGCAGCCGGTATTGCGCGCGAGGAAGAGAAAGAAAAAGCAATTGCCGAACGGGTGCGTTTCGAGCAATTTTTTACGCCTGAGTTGGCGGCTGAGCTCGAATCGAATCCAGGGCTATTGCAGGGCCAGGATGCGGAAATTTCCGTCCTCTTTTGTGATATCGTGTCCTTTAGTTCTATCGCGGGCAGGGTTGGATCCACGTTGACGATGCGCTGGGTCAGCGACGTTATGGATTCTCTTAGCGAAGTTGTTCTGAAGCACGGTGGAGTCGTTGTGGATTTCATCGGCGATGAACTAATGGCTATGTGGGGCGCGCCGAAAGCACACCCAGACTACGGTAAATTGGCTGCACAGGCCGCACGAGGTTTGCTCGATTGCCGACGGGAAATTGATCAGCGTTGGCGCGAGGCGATCGGTTCGGCGACTGACCTACGAATCGGAATTGCTTCGGGCGTCGCTAGTGTCGGCAACACCGGTTCATCGCGAAAGTTCAAGTACGGTCCTTTGGGCGCGGTGGTCAACTTGGCCAGTCGTCTTCAGGGAGCCGCCAAGCAGCTGGGAGTGAGGACCCTCGTCGACGAACAGACCAGTCGCGCGACGCTCGATGACTCTGGTTCGGTGGCACGGCCGCTCGGAACAATGCAGTTGGTCAACTTGCCAAAACCAGTCGAGGTGTACGAAATCCTCGAACCGACCCAGGACAACCAGGACTTGGTGCAAGCATTCCAATCCATTCTCGAGTTGATTCGTCGCGGTAGCCTCACGGAGCTGTTGGATTCGGTAGCTATTGCGAGAAAGCAATTTCCCGATGACTTGCCAATCCGCATGTTAGAATCACGATTGAAAGATGCCGAGGCACTGAATCCAGCTTGCCTATGGCATTTTGAAAACAAATAAGCACGCAAACTTCACAATAGAACTAACCCGATATGTTATACCGAAAAACCTTTCTAACAGCAGTGTGCACCTTAATCATGATGCATGACGCGTCGCATGCGCAAAACACAAAGACAATTGGAACCTACGACCGCGCAGGCTATCCGAAGCAATCTCGGAGCGTGACTTACGCGGAACATGGCATGGCGGCGACCAGCGATTTACGGGCTACCCAGGCGGCTGTTGACATCCTACGCGCCGGCGGGAGTGCCGTTGATGCGGCGATCGCGGCCAACGCCGTACTCGGCGTGGTTGAGCCGATGAGTTGCGGAATTGGTGGTGATCTGTTCGCGATGTGTTGGACACCCGACGAAGGAAATGTAGTCGGCCTCAATGCTAGTGGCAGGTCTCCACAGCTGGCAACTCGCGCCGAAATGAAGCGGCGTGAGGTGGAGCAGATTCCAATTCAAGGTGCTTTGGCTTGGTCGGTGCCCGGATGCGTTGCCGGTTGGCAGGATTTACACGATCGTTACGGAAAGCTGCCCCTTGGGGACGTACTGCAGCCTGCGATTGACCTCGCGGAGAATGGCTTCCCCGTTTCACCAGTTATTGCAGGTTATTGGAAAAGTGCCGAAGAAGCGCTACAGGAAACACCTGAGGCCACATCCACTTTCTTGATCGACGGTAAAGCGCCGCGCGAAGGCCAGATCTTCAAGAACCCGCGTTTGGCGGCCACTTATCGACTGATTGCCGAACAGGGCGCGCAAGTCTTTTATCGTGGTGAAATTGCCGATGAGATCGATCGCTACAGTCGCTCGCGCGAGGATGGCTTGCTTCGAGCCAGCGATTTGGCGTCTCATGAAAACACCTGGGTCAAGCCGGTTAGTAGTTCGTACCGTGGTTACGACGTTTGGGAGCTGCCGCCGAATGGGCAAGGGATTGCTGCACTCCAAATCCTGAACGTGATGGAGCAGTTTGACGTCAAGGAACTGGGCTGGGGGACTCCTGAGTTTGTTCACCGATTCGTCGAAGCGAAGAAGCTGGCCTTTGCCGACCGAGCGACCTACTACGCTGATATGGCGATGGCAGATGTCCCGGTAAAGAAGTTGATTAGCAAGGAATATGCGAGCGAAAGAGCCAAGCTTATAGACCCCGAAAAAGCACTAGTAGGTGTCCCGCCCGGCGATGCCAAGTTGGTCCAGGGTGATACCGTTTATCTTTGCGTCGTCGATGCAGATAGAAATTGCTGTTCGCTGATCCAAAGCAATTACTACGGATTCGGCAGCAAGCTGATGGCGGGCGAATTGGGATTCGCACTCCAGAACCGCGGTGCGTTGTTTTCACTCGATGAAGATCACTTAAATACACTTGAGCCTGGCAAACGTCCGTTCCATACGATTATTCCTGCAATGGTCACTAAGGAAGGTCGACCCGAGCTGGTGTTCGGAGTAATGGGAGGCGACATGCAGCCACAGGGCCATGCGCAAGTCCTGATGAACTGGATCGATTTTGGAATGAATATCCAAATGGCCGGAGATGCAGCACGCATACGCCACGACGGAAGTGCAACTCCGACCGGTGTGCCCGAAGAAGAAGCGGGCGGTACGGTCCTAATGGAATCGGGCATTCCACAGGCAACCGTTGACGCGATGAAGAAGCTCGGTCACCAAACCAGCACCGGTGGTAGTTTTGGTGGCTACCAAGCCATCCTTATCGACTGGGAAGGTGGTGTCCTTCAAGGCGCTACCGAAGCTCGCAAAGACGGCGCAGCACTTGGTTATTAGAGGAATCGTGTTGACGCGATTCGTTGTTGCCGCGGCTACGATCCTGTAGCCTCCTCCTACAGCAGTTTGTCCAGCTGCGTTTCCAGGTCCTGGGTTAGATTCGGCGACAGCGGGCGAACACCGAGCTTCCGGACTACCCCGGACCGATCGATCAAAATTGTCGACGGGACGGCTTGGATACCCAGTGCATCTGCAAGCTCCTTGTTGCAGTCGAGACTGGCAGTGATGTCGTCGCAGAGCTGGGGCCAGGGAAGTTCATGCTCTTCAGTGAACTTGCTGATTCGCGCGGCTGGAGCACCCAGGCAAATTCCAACGATCTCGAATCCTGAATCCCGGTTGTCGGCGTAGATTCGGCGCAGGGCGGGGAAGTCCGCGATGCACGGCTTGCATCGTGTTCCATAGAATTCGATCAAGACGACTTTCCCGCGCAGATCAGTGATATTGAATGGTTCACCGCTGAGTCTCTTCGTTGCGAGCTGCATCAGCTGTCCCGGCAAGCGAAGGCGCGTTTGGAGTTGCTCAAGTTGTTGGCGGTAGCTTTGTGCCTTGAGTGAGTCGTCTTTCTCGAGGAATTCGTTGACGCCCACCGCAAATTTGGCAGCCAGCTGATAGCTGCCACGACCTTCCAATGTGCGTAGTATGCTGTCGGAAACAGTTTGCTCACGTGTAGAAAATTCGGTGGCTTGATCGATGAATGCCATCGCACGATCGATCAAGTCTGAGAGTTCCGGAGGATCTTCGAGCGAGCCATCAAATATCAGATAGCCAGAGTAAATGATCCGAAAGTAGTCGACCTCCCGTTGCTGTTGCTCGGTTAACGTGCTGGCAGAATCATCAATAGCTTTGCACGCGGCCACGACAGCCTGAGCGACTTCGGTGAAGTTCGATGATTCAAGGAAGTTTTTAGCTTGTTCCGTCGAACCGTCCATCTCGCGGATAAACGAGAGCAGCGAAGCAGGGCTGCGATCATCGGGCAACGCAAACTGATCATCTTGCTGATTCCTCGTATTCACCGCGTCTGCAACCAGAATGATAACGCCGACTGTCAGCGCAATTCCAGGCGCCAGTACGGTGCGGATACTGCCCATGCGAATCCGGTGCATTGTGATGTTTCTGTTCATGGCTCATCCCGCGTAAGGTACCAGTAGCAACCGCAATATGTCAGCACGCACCCAAACACGGCTGCCGCCGTCGTCATCCGCATTTGGAGCGCTATGCCTTCGGACTTTATGCCCAGAAGATAGCTGGAAGAACTCACGAAACTAACGACGAGAATTGGTGTTAGCAGTCCGCATAGAATCGGGACTCCGTTGGATTTCATCCATGCAGCGACAGCGAGGCTCCCACCAGCGACCGAGAAAGCGAAAGCCAAGATGCTCAACGCTCCCATTAGGGTTACCGGCCCGTTGGACGGCAAAAGCTGAGTTGTCGTTCGAACATAGGGGAGCATGTAGGTGACTATGACACCAGCAAATATGTGAATCAGAAACATGATGATTGTCGTTCCGAAAACTACGACCATCTTGCTGATGAGGTTATCACGGCGTGTTGGCGGGAGGCATGCGAGGAATTCTGCGGACCGGTCGGCACGCTCGAGTGTAAACACGCTGCCGGCAAGTAAAGCGGCAAAGAGTACTGCAACTCCATTGCCAACGGTGCTCCCGGCTTGCAGTATGAGTAGCGAGCGCACCGCCAGCGACTGCATCTCCACTGCCTGATAATGCGTCAGCCAGGTAATCATAATTGCGTTGACCGCGTAGCAGCCTACCGTCGCGATGACAGCTGATCGCCAGTAGTTGCGAAGCAGTCGAAAGTCTTTGCGAATCAGTGTCAGGATCATGCAGCCGCCTTTCGGGCAGATGTTTGGCTCTTGCCTCTCACCACATCTTTAAAGATCTCTTCCAGGTTCAAATCGATGACTTCGGCGGTCGGTTGCACGTCATTGGTGGCGATCAACTCTTGAACCGCCTCGGGAGAGTAGGGGGAGAGCGTCGTTGTCCACTGCCTTCTGTCGACTTTCTGGTGAATGATCGACTCGTGCAGCGCAGATGGTAGTTTGCCGTCTTCAAGCACAAAGCTAACGCGTTTTACGCTTTGACGGAGATGTTCAACACTGCCCTCGAGTGCGAGTTGGCCATCGGCCATAATCCCGACTTCATCGGAGACGCGTTCAACATCATCCACATGGTGGCTGGAAAAGAACACGGTGCGCTCGCCATCGGCGTGCGTTTGCAGGACGCTTTCGAGAAAGTCCTCGCGAATAATTGGGTCAAGCCCCGAAGTTGGCTCGTCGAGAATTAACAACTCCGGTGTATGTGATAGCCCGAGAAGCAAACCTAGTTTGGCGGTCATGCCCTTGGAAAGCGAAGAAACACGCTTTTTCCGCGGTAATTCGAATTTGTCGAGTAGGCTGTCGGCCAGCGTACTGTCCCAGTCGTTGTACAACCGACTTACAAACCCGATGGCTTCATTGACGGTCATCCAACGATAAATGAAGTGGAGCTCAGGCACGTATCCGACGCGATTAGCCAGCTCAGCCGTGTGGTGATTGGCGGGCTGGCCAAGCAATTCCGCTGTGCCGCTGTCGGATTGGTGGAGTCCCATCAGCATGCGGATGAGTGTGCTTTTCCCTGCGCCATTGGGTCCCAATAGCCCGTAGGTGATTCCTTTGGGTACCTCGATCGAGAGCTCTCGACAGGCTTGGACTTTGCCGAAACTCTTGCACAAATCTCGAGTTTTAATTGCTGCATCGGAGTCGGTCATTGGGCTACTCCACTGACATATTGGCGGAGAGCGGATTCAAACGCCAGGCGGATGGACTCGGGAGTCATGCCCGCTCTACCGCCCTGACGAATGCACTTGAGAAGGCGCTGTTCGACAGCTTTCTCGGCAGCCGAAGATGTACTGTGGTCAGCAACAAAAACACCGACGCCCCGGCGGCTTTCCGCCAAGCCTTCTTTTTCCAACGCGTCGTAGGCTCGTTGTACGGTGTTGGGGTTAACTTTGATGTCGATTGCCAGTGCTCGGATACTGGGCAACATTTCGCCTGGGCGATATACACCATTTTCGATTGACTGACGCAAGTGCGTAGCGATTTGTCGAAAGATTGGCGTAGGGCTCTTCGGGTCGATAAGCATTTTCCGCTCCGTGTTGGTGTACTAATACACTTACCAGGCGGAATTCCCGTTGTCAAGCAACAGTCGCGGATCTAACGGCAGCGATTGACGGAAAAATCAGCGGAAGAGTCGTGCCGAGTCAATCGAGAGACGGCAGTCGGAACAAATCTGTAGATCGAAGAGATTGGTCATAACACTGCCTTGCCAGCCCCCAGGTGAAGAGGATGCGAACCAAGTCAGCTGGTCGCTGTTGGGGTCGATTGTTAGATAATGTGCAACATCTTCTTCCTTGGTCGACGTTTATGCCCGGGTCGTTGTTGCGATCTGGATGGCGAACCAAAAGACGCTGGTTTCGTTGTGATCGTCAGCTGCTGCAAATAGGGTTCTTCACGGCCACAATATAGACTCGATATTTGTGGAGGGCGTTTCCGCGTACGCTCGAATTCTGGGAAAATGGAATCGTCCGGCTGACGGCTAAACGAAATTGGTGAGCGATAGAATCGACACCACCAAGCTGGTACCCACGGGATGAATCATGAAGTATTTGTTGATTGGTTATCTGGTTTTTCTGGCAGTGGTAAATGCAATTGCTGGTTTGACGTTTGTACACGACAAAAATGCAGCGGGAACAGGGCAGGGGAGGATCTCGGAGCGGGATCTGCTCAAGTGGTGTGTGCTAGGTGGATGGCCCGCAGCCCTGCTCGTCAGCCGTAAGATCCGTCACAAAACGCAGAAAGTCAGCTTTCGCGTCAAGTTCGCATTGTGCGTCGTGGCGAACATCGCTGTTCATTGCTTGGCGATCTGGGCGTGGCTAGAGTGGCGCGGTTAGTCCACAGTTGAATTTCTGGTCTAACGCGGCGCACGTTGCGCGTGGGTGTAGTGGATGAGGCGACGAATCCCGCGCACTCCTGGGACTCGTTGCCTCATCCACTACCTCATTGCCCACTACCTGACGGCAAGCGGCTTAACCGACGTTCGTTGACAGCACTTGGGCGCGAAGTTGTTTGTAGTCGGTCTTGCCGGTACCGAGCACTGGAATCGCGTCGACTGTTCTCACTTCGTCCAGTCGCATCACCCCGCGTAGGCCCGCTTCGATCAGAATATCGCTAGCCTCGCGCAGGCTGACCTCTTCGGTGGTAAACAATACGATGTGCCGCCCGTCTTCGGTTTCAACGCCTTCCACGGCGACTTTCGGACCGTTTTCATCGGCCGGAAATGCCCTTGCAAGCGGCTCTTCGAGTGCGGGAAGAGAGATCATTTCACCGCCAGCCTTGAGGAACCGTTTGAGGCGACCTTGGAAATGCAAGAAACCGTCTTCATCCTGTGACACCAAGTCACCCGTCTTGTACCACTTGCGACCTTCGACCTCAACAAACGGACTTGGTCCGTCATGCTTGTAGTAGCCACCAAAGATCGACTGACCGGCAACCAGCAGCATGCCGGTTTCGCCCTGGGAGACCCTTTCTCCGCTGTCGACGTCGATGATGCATGTATCGACGTGACTGACTGGTTTACCAACTGAACCGGTCTTTGTGTTGCCGACCAGATTTGCCGCAACTACCGGCGAGCATTCGGTGATCCCATAACCCTCAAGAATGACGGCATCGGGTGCTAAGCGGGCGCAATTAGCGAACACGGATTCGGGGCATTTTTCTGCACCGGTGACGATCCGGCGAAGCGAGCCGAGTTTTTCATCACCAGCAGCCGAAAGGATGTAGCCCAGGAATGTTGGTGTGCTAAACAGCATCGTTGGTTGATACGCTTGAACGGTCTGCATCAAGCCACGTGAATCCGTCGGGTCGGCGTATCGCACACATTTGATTCCGGCCAAGTAAGGCAAGAGCAGGTTTCCCGTCATCCCAAACGAGTGGAACGGAGGCAGGAAACCAAGGAGTGTATCGGTGCTCTCGGCTTGCAGGACTTCTAGTCCGTCACGCACGTTGACGATCAAGTTTTCGTGTGTCAGCGGGACCGTCTTGGGCATGCTTTCGGAGCCGGATGTGAACAGAAAGACTGCCGTATCCGTTGTATGCTGGGCTGGCAAGCTCTTGAGAATGCTACTGCCGAAAAACTTGGTTTTCAAAAGTGTCGCCAGGGCTTCGAACTTGCCAATACCAGCCTTAATGTCCTCCAAGAACAGGTAGTCGGCGCCTTCGACTTCGATACCCAAACGGTCGATCATCTTGGAGCTGGTGACGATGTGCTTAATACCTGTGACCTCGGCACCGTGAGCCAGATTGCCTGGGCCGGTGGTCCAGTTCATCATGACTGGTACCTTGCCAGCGAGGTGAAGAGCGAAAAAGGCGATGTCGGCAGCGACGCTTGCTGGCAGCATAATGCCAACATGCTCCTGTGGTAACTTGCGAAAGCGTTCGGCCATCAACTGTGCACCTACCAACACGCGCTCGTACGTCAGCACACCGCTCATTGCATCAGCTGCGGCGACATCGCCCGGCTGCCTGAGCGCTCGACGAACGAATGCTTCCGCTAGAGTTTCGCTCAGGACCTCGGGCTCCGCCCCTTTTCGAGCAGCGGACCAGGCATCGGGAGCGACCAGTTTTTCGTCACCAGTGCTAAGCTGTCCGTCGGCCAAGGCCCAAAGCTCGCCAAGTGTGGTCGCGACTCTGTTGCTTCGAAAGCCAAACTGTTGCTCGATGCGAAGGGCAAGGTCCATCCGATCTAGACTATCCAGACCGATTGCCTCAAGTGTCGTGTCCGGCAAGTGTTCGTCTTGGGTAAGTTCGCGTTTAAGGTGTCCTTCGACGATCTCATTTACCAAGTCGATTGTTTTGGGTTTGAGCGTGCTAACGTCTACCTCATCGCCAGTTTTTTTCTTGCCAAAATCGCCTTCGGTCGGGCCGAACAAAGGGTGGTATCGAACAAAAAGTGGTTGTTGTCCGCCGTCGGCGTTGTACCAGCTTTCGAGGTGTTGGTTAAACTCTTCCTTGTTGTTGGTCGGTAGCTCAGACGCCTTGCTAACTTCGACTTGCATCGTCACAGGGCGACGTGGGAGGAAGAAGAACAAGTTAGCGAATACCCATCCCAGTGCCGAAATTACTCGGCTGCCCAGATTCGGTGGTACGCCGTATTCAGCGCAACTGAACATGCTGCCCCAAACACCGCGTGTGCGAATGCGAACGACGTTAATGTCAGGACAGCGGCTTACGATTTCGTGCACCGCCCGAGCGGCACCAACGACTTCTTTGTTGCCGCGTTGCAACCTGCCCGACGGATAGATCAGCATACAGTCGCCCTGGCCCAGGCGCTCGACCACTGCATCGATCATCTGCTTGGCTTTGGCCTGTGCATCGCGAGATTGACTGGACATGTCCGGTACTTCAAACGCATTGACCAGACTCATCAGTGGCCGGAGTGGCAACATCCGGTAGGTGCCTGAGAAAACCAGGGGGCGAAGCGGTTGGTGGAGCCGGATGTGGCTCGAAACCAGCGCAGGGTCGATGTAGGCCGGGTGGTTCGGTATGACCAGTGTTGGGCCTTGGAGTGACTTCAGTTCGTCAGCACCTTGCACTTCGACGCGGTAACGGAAGCCGAGTAGGATGCGGCAGATGGACCAAAATATTCGATTTGCAAAGTGCATTGGCACTCTCCAGCAGTCTGAATTACATCGCATGGCCCCGGTTCTGGGGTGAACGTAAGTTATAGACGCCAGCGATGCTTCGCAATTGCGCAATCTGTTGCGAGCACGCCAATTGGGTTTCTTGAGCGACTTCGTTTTGCCGTCAGCCGGCAGACGTGCCTGTACCACGAACCGCGTTTGCCTTTGATAAGCGATCGAAAACAGCCCAATTTCTTTCTGAAGGCCGTAGTGAGAGCTTGGTTGCCGTAACAGCGCTACGCTCGTTAACAGCCTACAAGAGAACACCAAAAACTGGTGTTGATTCACGTACAAGCGTACGTGTAGACTGCGGGCTCACGTACAAACGTACGCCCAGGCAGTTTCCAGGAAGGCAAATCGTGGGAAAACCTAACTTATCAAAGGGTGAGATGGAGATCGCTCGCGTTCTGTGGGAGATCGGCCCAGCAGCGGTCAGGGCCGTGCACGAGGCAACGTGCCAGCAACGCGACATCGACTTTTCGACCGTTCAAACCTATCTGCGACGTTTGGAAGCGAAGGGTTACGCGACGAGCACGCTGCAGGGGCGCATTCGCATCTATGCCGCCAAAGAAAAACCCCAGGCGGTCATCCGCGACACCGTCAACGATCTGGTTACGCGGCTGTTTGGCGGGAACGCGATGCCGCTGGTTCGACACCTGATCGAGGAACAGTCGATCGACGCGGACGACATTTCTGAACTCAAGCAATTGGTTAGTCAGCTGGAGGAAACCCGCAATGATTCGCCCGAGGATAGGGAGACGCGATCATGAGCCTTCCAGAATTCCTTTCTTTAGCGGTGCAGCACGCGATCCAGATTGGTGTCGTTGCTGGTGTCGTTTGGGTGATAACTCGCGGTATTAATAGTTCGTCGCTCAAAGGCCGATCCCACCTTTCACATGCACTCTGGGCCATTGTGTTGCTCAAGTGCTTGACGCCTCCGATTGTCTCCAGTCCCGTCAGTCCGTTTTCTTGGCTGGCGAACCAGGAACGCATTGGTGAATCCGAGCAAGCGCCCGAATCGAATGTAGTGGTGACTTCCACGGCACAGGCTCCCGCTCTATCCGCGATTCAGATTACGTATCCAGATTCCGTCGATCCAATTAGTCAGGTGCAGCTCGCTGATCTTCCGGGCGATGCTCCCGAAGACGCCGCCACGGATGGTTGGCTGCTCGCGGTCGCTGTTGGCTGGCTGTTGGGCGTGATTACGTGGAGTGTCTATTTCGTCGTCGCACTCTGGCGGTTTTCGCGCCAGGTTGCGAAGTGGGGGCGGCCAGCGTCATGCGAGGTTCAAGAGCTGACACACTCGCTAGCAGAGAAGATCGGGGTCAGGCGGCACGTGCGCGTTCGCGTCGTGGACGCACTAATAGGTCCCGCCGTGATGGGGCTCGGGTCGCCAACAATTGTGCTTCCGTGTGCCATCGTCGGGAGCAGTTCCCTGCGACAGCTACGAGCCGTGATTGCCCATGAGCTCGTCCACATCCGACGCGGCGATTTGTACTGGTCGGCGATTCAGGTTGTCGCTTCGGTTCTGTGGTGGCTACATCCAGCAGCTTGGCTAGCCAGTCGAGGGCTAACGTTGGAAAGCGAGCGAAGCTGCGATGAGGAGACGATCCGGCGGCTGGGTATGCGTCCGGCCGAATATGCACGCAGTTTGATTGCGGTGCTCGAGACCAAACAACGACTTTTGTCGGCTCCGGTTGTTCCGGGGCTGAGACCAATTGACATTACGTCACAGAGAATGGAGAGGATTATGCGAATTCGACATGGACGTCACTCGCGAGTGGCAGCGTTCTTTACTACGGTCGCCGCGGGGATCATCGTGTTGCCGGGAGCGGCCTGGCAGACGGAACAGGAAGGCGAAACGACAACAGCTGCACCGAAATCTGCGCAGGTTGCAAGCGAGTCAACTGACCCTGTGCCTGGAAAGGTTTATCCGAATCCAGTTTCGAAGACCGCACCCGGCCCCATGCCCGCAGCCCCGGCTCGACCATGGATCCCAACACCAGCAGGAGACATGGGCGCACCCAAGGACGTGATTGTCGCCGAAATGATGATCTTCCGCGTTCCGCCGGACAAACTGGAAGGTTTGGGAGTCAACCTCACAAGAAAAAACGTGAAGGCAGTTTTTGGCGGTACGGTATGGAGTGACTTGGGAATTCCTGGAAAGCTAATCCTCGAATCAGAAAGCGGCGAAGTTGTTCAAGCGAGTAGCATCGAAGTTCTCAGAGCACCGCGATGCGAAAATCCAATCTTGCTCGACGCGGACAAATACTGGGACTTTGCGGTTCGTGTACGGAAGCAAGAGGAATGCGAGGTTCTCTCGGCACCAAAGGTAGCGACGTTAAGCGGAAACGAGGTCAGTATTCATGTTGGAACCGAGATACCCTACATGGGAATCGTAAAGAAGGATGGCGAACAGAAGATCGAATCGAAGAAAGTTGGATTGGATTGCAAGTTGCGCCCAACACTTTCTGAAGACCGCCGTTTCGTGAAATTGAGCTATGAGTTCTCGCATAGTTGGCAAAAAGGTAGCGTAAAGGTGTCACGGACCGAAGGCGAGACCAAGACACTTTTTGACCAACCCATTGTGACTCGACAGATGATGAGCGCTAGCCTGAACTTGCCGTTGAACTCGGCCATTGTATGTGCCTCCCAGGCATACGAGGTGGATGGTGAAAAGAAGATGACCGTGTTTGCCATCAAAGTGAATCGCCAAGAATTGCGGCCGGCCAAGGAGGGCGAAACGACTTACGCTTCACCGGCCGAAGCACAAGCGGCAAAGTCGCAAGAACAGCCGCAAGCAACTGAGGAATCTGAGACTGAATCAGATGCGCCTCGCCCATGGCGAAAAAAGTCCGCCGAAGGCAAGTCTGTCAGCAACCAAAGAAAAGTCCTGCCGCTTGGGCCGTTTGTTCTGGTCAAGGAACCCAACGGAGCGTTTGCAATGGTGCTGCGAGCTGGGGTTTCCTTTACCGACGGTATCGACTTCCCCAAGCAGACACGAGTGCGAAATACTGTCCGCACTGGCAGGAATTTGCCTAAAGGCTATGAAGCCAAGCCTGGCCGATTGGTCGATCACCAGTAGTTGTTTTGGTACGCAAATCGGGAGCAGGCGAGTGAATGCACGTAGCCCAGTCTCTCTGAGACTGGGAACAGCGGCCTTCGCCAGCCTCGGAGAGGCTGGCCTACGTGGGCCCGGAACGCTGACTCAACCACTTTCTGGGTTGGCTGGCAGTTCAGAGGGCGCGCTCACACTTCCGCCTACGATCGAATATCATGGGATCGGAGAATTTGGGTGCACAGTACCACTTCGCGAATCGTTGATGGCTGTAGGGCCAGATAGCGGGGCGACAGTTATTCGATTGGTGGCACTCACTACGACAAATTTCGCACCAGACCAAGAATTCTAGCGATTGGTTGCTTACATCGGAGAAGCGGGTCAGTGAAAAATGATGAGTTAGATGCCGCTCTGAAGCATGAGCAAGCCAAACGCCGGCGACGGGCGCTGGCGATGACTCCGGAAGAACGAATCGAGCGGCATTTGCAGATTCAAGCCGAGGCGATGGCGACGCTCCGAGCGAATCCGGCCGCCTGGGAAGCTTTCCAGCGAAGGAATCATCACCAGCGAAGAGCCTCACTTGCTGCTGCCAAAGTCGCAGAGATGAAACGCAAGAGATGATTCAATCGGCATTTGATCTAGTCGATGCACTGCTGGACGCAGGTGTGCCGCTCGTCATCATTGGTGGCCACGCTGTAAATGCTCACGGATTTCTGAGAGCCACAGAAGATATCGATATCGTTTTTGATCGAACGAGTGCCTCGGAATCGGCGATGTGCGATGTCCTCGTGAAGTTCGGTGCCTTTTGGATCGGTGACAAAGTGGACCCAAAGACCGGGCTCGAATTTACACACCCCGTAACGCTCGAGTATGTCCGGCAAATCACATGCTAATGTTGGGAACTAATGTGGGGTACTTGGATGTTTTCGATTTTCCGCCAGGCGTGCCCGACGCAACCGCTAGCGAGTTGATCGCTTCGGCTGTTCGAGTTTCAGGGCGCCCGTTCGTTTCAATGTCTTGGCTGAGGAAACTGAAGCTTGCGTCGGGAAGACCAAAAGACTTGCTGGATCTCGAGAATTTGGGCTACCAGGACGAGAATTGACGGGCCACTATTGGGACCCAAGCACGTCGCAGGCGTGATTGATCTCTGACGAAGTCACACTCAAGTGCGTTACCAAGCGGATAATATTGGGACCCATCGGTAGAGCGCCAATCCCTTTTTGCTCAAGGTTTCGACACACTTCGTCCATCGACTGATTTGGGACTGATGGACGGAAGAGCACAATGTTGGTTTCGGGGCGGCTGCATAATTCGAATGACTTCGATGCCTCGATAGCGTCGGCAAGTAACGCAGCATGCTGGTGATCTTCAGCTAGTCGAGTCACGTTGTGCTCGAGGGCGTAGAGTGCTGCAGCGGCCAGAAAGCCTGCTTGCCGCATCCCGCCGCCTAGCAACTTACGCACTCGACGAGCTTGGTTGATAAACTCCGATGAACCGCATAGAGCGGAACCAACGGGCGCTCCAAGGCCCTTTGAGAAACAGACGCTGATTGAGTCAAAGCCACCGGCAATTTCTTCGGCCGAGATGTCGAGGGCGACGACTGCATTGAACAGGCGAGCTCCGTCGAGGTGGGCCGGCAAGTCGCGCTGGCTGGCCCAGTCTAGCAGTGGTTGCAGTTCAGCTGGCGACAGGACGATGCCACCGGCTTTGTTATGTGTGTTTTCTATCGCCAGCATTCCCGTTGTGGGAAAGTGCGGGTCGTTTGGCCGAACGCTGCCTTCGAGCTGTTCGGCTGATAGCCTGCCCGATTTGCCAGTAATCGGACGAACGGCTACGCCGGACAACTGCGCGTAGCCTGCTTGTTCATAGTTGTAGATGTGGCAATTCGCCTCACAGAGTACTTCCGCGTCGCGACTGCAGTGCAGGCGGATGGCAATCTGATTGGCCATTGTTCCGCTCGGTACAAACACAGCTGCCTGTTGGCCGGTGAGTTCTGCGATGCGTCGCTCGAGCCTGCCGCAGGTGGGGTCGCCTTCCAAGACATCATCGCTGACTTCTGCAGAGTGCATCGCCTCGAGCATACCCGTAGATGGCTTGGTTACAGTGTCACTTCTCAGATCGGCAAACAAGAGCAAGCTTTCTGGATGGTTTTATGCGGTGGTCACGTAGGCGCTTGGCCGGAATTTTGGCTTCTTGGCCGCTTTTCGAACATTGTTGGTTCGACTACCCTGCGGTCGGATGAACTCAGCAAGTCGAATTGCGGTCTTATGTTAGCCGGAGTTGCAAGACTTCGGCCAGCCGCCACAAAAGAGCTGCCCCCAAAGCCGCCAGAACCACTCATATTGCCACCATCAATGACGTTAAATATCCCAATCTTGCGTGCCAGTCAGCCGGATTTTGACGAGCAAATGGCGGCAATCCGTCAGCAACTTAGCCCGAGCGGCGATGTCGTGAGTCCCAAAGGCCGCGAGCTCACTCAGCGGGTTTTTGGAGAACCCCTCCTGCCTAGCCAAGTGGTTGAGCGAATTTGTGCCGATGTAAGGGATCGCGGTCAAGCTGCTGTCTTGCATTTTTCAGAGCAGCTTGATGGCTTCGAGGCGAGCAAGAATTCAATTCGTGTCAGCCAAGAGGCCCTTGCCGAGGCTTACAGAAAAGCGGCGCCGGAGTACTTGGCGGCAGTGCGACGTATCCGTGAGAACATTGTCAACTTTCAGTCAGCGATTTTGCACTCTGATGTTCTCCATGAGCCATCAAGCGGGGTTCGATTGCAGCAGCGTTATGTTCCTCTGGAGCGCGTTGGTGTGTGTGTGCCTGGTGGGGCTGCCGCATATCCATCCACTGTGTTGATGACAGTTGTTCCGGCTCAAGTTGCCGGTGTGAAGGAGATTGCGGTTGTCGCACCACCGACGCCGTTTGGTGCCTTCAACCAGGACATGTTGGCCGCATGTCACGAATTGGGAGTGACAGAAGTGTATGCAGTAGGCGGCGCTCAAGCTGTTGCGGCGCTAGCGTACGGTATCGAGGACCTCAAAGGGGTAGACAAGATCGTCGGGCCGGGAAACTTGTTCGTCGCTCTCGCAAAGAAGCTAGTCTACGGCGAAGTCGACATCGATTCAATCGCAGGTCCAAGTGAGGTCGTAGTGATTGCTGACGAAACGACAAATCCCGAATTCGTCGCATCAGACATGCTGGCTCAAGCCGAGCATTCGCCCGGAGCGAGTTTGTTGGTGACTTGGGACGATACTCTGGTCGCCCGCGTCAATGCCGCACTGGAGCGTCAGTTGGCGGCTCTCAGCCGCAGTGATTTGACCCGAGATAGTTTGGATGCCTTTGGAGCCTACATCATTGTCGATGATTCCAGTGGTGCTCGAGTTGTTACCGATCAAATCGCGCCCGAGCATCTTCATATCGCTTGCACCGGAGCTCGCGAGCTTGGCCAGCAGATCCGAAACGCGGGTGCCACCTTCATTGGTGATTTTAGTCCCGTGGCGCTGGGGGACTATGCTGCTGGCCCATCTCACGTTTTGCCGACAGGCGGAACGGCTCGTTGGGCAGCGGGTTTATCGGCGAACTCATTTCTGCGATCTGGCAGCATAATCGAGTACTCTCACGAAGCTTTGGCAGGGATTGCGGACGAAATTGCCTTGATTGCGGACAAGGAAGGGCTCACCGCGCATCGTCAGAGCGTTCGCATTCGTGTTGATGCACCTCGTTGAATTTGACCTAGTCTGAGTAAAAGATGCACGACTTCTTTCGGCCGACCATACAGCAGATGACTCCCTACGCGCCCGGCGAACAACCCGGGGGTGGGAAGCTGATCAAACTGAACACCAACGAGAATCCGTACCCGCCTTCGCCCAAGGTGGTTGCGGCAATCACCCATGCGGCTCAGCGACTTGAGCGATATCCAGATCCGATCGGCTCGGCGTTTTGTCAGCGCGCCGGTGAGGTACTGGGAGTTGATCCTGATTCGATTCTCTGTGGAAACGGTAGCGATGATATCCTGACCATTGTGACACGTGCCTTCGTCGGTGAAGGCGATGTGCTCCGGATGCCTACACCAAGTTATATTCTGTATCGGACGCTTGCCCAGATTCAGGGGGCCGAAGTCGAAGAAGTGCCTTTTGCAGACGACTTCAGTTTAACCGAACAGTTTTCCGCGCCGACGGATCGATTGAAGCTGTGCTTCTTACCGAATCCGAACAGCCCATCGGGAACGGTGTTAAAGCCACAGGAGATCGAGCAACTTGCCGATCAGTTGCCTTGTCCACTCTTGGTTGATGAGGCGTATGCGGATTTCGCTGAGTTCAATTGTTTGGAACTTGTCGCGCGAAACCCCAAGATCATGGTGTCGCGGACACTCAGTAAATCATACGGATTGGCAGGGTTGCGATTTGGTTTCCTGGTGGCGGCTCCGGAGCTGATCAGTACGCTTCGACAGGTCAAAGACAGCTACAACTGTGACGCGCTCAGTCTGGCTGGCGCGACCGCCGCCATCGACGACCAAGATTGGCTGACCGAAAATCGAAAGAAGGTGCTCGCGACACGCGCCCACATGGTGGAGTCCTTGCGGTTGTTAGGATTCTCCGTGTTGGACAGCCACGCGAACTTCGTCTGGTGTACACATTCGCAGCCTGTACAGCCACTTTACGAAGCATTGAAGCGAGACGGTGTGTTGGTGCGATATATGAAGTATGCTGGCTGGGGAGAAGGCCTACGGATCAGCGTCGGCACAGATTCCCAAATAGATGCTTGCCTGACCATGCTCAAGATGCACTTAGGAATGTGAGCAGTACTGTCCCACCTTGCGTAGTCCCATCAGTTTGTAGTGGACGAGGCTACGAGTCCGGCCGTGAT
>DNPC01000039.1 GCA_003501565.1 Planctomycetaceae bacterium
AAAGCCATTTGTTACTGACGGGTGCGGCCCCTCCCCGAACGCTCGTGCCTCACGTTCGACCCTCCCGAAGGGAGGGTGACTGAGAGCAGGCCGGATGGGGTCTGTGAGCATGCTTAGCGGACAACTATGCCGTATAAGAGTTTTAGACAGCCCGAATGCAGGCTTTTCGAGTGCGTGATCAACGTTTACATCGCCGGACACGATTTGGTAGCCTCCAATTTTGCCACTAACGTCAACCAAAAATATATCCGAGCGTCTGATGTTACCGTTGGGGAATGCCAGCAATCCAACTACACGCGTTCGGTCAGCTGTGATTCCCCAAGCGACCGAAGTCCTTTTGCTAGTAGCGTTCTTGCTAGTGAATATTGGTTGCCGGCGGCTGGCACCAATTCATGTCTGGCAGGCTGGTCAATTCGCACCACCTCCCTCAGCAAAGCTGGCGCTCGGCCCAGTAGCCGGTGCACCTCCGATAGCGCGTAGACTCGAACAGGAGTTGTTCGCGCAGCGTCCAGCCGCTCGCAGTGACCTGGCAATGTTCACTGCGGAACAGCTGCATTTGCGTAGCCCTGTCAAACTAGCGAGCACGGCCGCATTGAGTCACGATGCGCTGGCGATAAAGGCCGCCAAGAGCGTTGGGGCGGATGTGCTGCTACAAGGTGAAATTCTGGTCGCTGAACTTGCAGAAGATGACCAGCAGGAGCCACAAGGCCAAATCGATTACAACAACCTCTACTTCGCGCAACCCGAAGAAACTCCTGATGAGCACTTGCTGGTGTCTTGGCGGCTCATCGATGTCAAAACGTCACAAGTCATAGGTGCGCACTCGGTAAATCTAAGGTCTTCAGCTGCCAAAGAACAATATCCTGAACTATTTTCGCTTTCCGCCGATCAAGCTCTAGAGGCAGCCGTGGCTCGTGAGACATGGAAAGCGCTGGCACCCACAGTCGGCAAGGACAACGTTCGTTTGGCCACTTCGACACTGATGCCTGGCTCGATTGGCGTCCGATTTGGGAATCGGTATGCTCGACGGGGAGACTGGGCCACCGCAGAGCGTCACTGGCAACGTGTCACCGACTGGTTCCCACTCAATGCCTCGGCACAGCATAACTTAGCCCTGGCACATGCCGCAAAAGAGGATTTTCAAGCTGCAAAACAGCAACTTCAGAAGGCTCGCGGGCCGCTGGCGTTTCGGCTCCCAAGTGAAACGCTCTTCTGGCTGGACGTTACCCACAAGAACTACGTTGAAGCCCACCAACTACCACCTCCGGTGGAAGGCTGGGCGATTGCACGGCCTGAACAGCCAATCACACCTGTGACGCCGGTTCAGCCCATTGACATCGACGATCTGCCTTGGTGGACCGCCATTCCTGGAGCCAAGCCACCAGGCTGGACTTGGCAAGACTGGCTCTCGCAGCCATTTCGTCAGTAGCCGTCAATTCGGCTTGAGCGACCACTGCAACCCCTGACTGCCAACGTGGTAGTTGTGGCAAGTCGTACACCCATCCTTGGCTCCGCCGCGTCGATGGCAATCAACACATTGCTCCAGACGCATCGGTCGGAAATCATTCCCCCAATCAAGAGAATTGTAAACGGTCGTGACATTAGTTTCTTTGAGTTGGTGACAATGGCGGCAGTCGTTGATGGCTGGCAACGTTAAGTGAGGCGCATGGTCGAATTTCGTAAACGGCTTCACATCTGCAGGCTTCGAAACACTCTTCCAATCCGCCCAGTCATCAAGTCGCCCTCCTTGAAGCTGGTGGCATTCGAGACAACCACCAAGAATCGCATCGCGCTGCGAACTGTCAGATTCACCTATTAATTCAAGAAACTGCGCCCATGCCGCCAGTGTGGCGTCTCCGTGCCCGCGAGGCTGGTAACGCAGCTCGAACAGTTCGTCATCTACAAACCAGCCGCCCGCGGCAACCTGTCTTGCGCCAGAAATCGTTTCGAAATCCGAGTTCCTTTCCATGAACTCAGTTTCGGCCACACCCAACTCCGCCTCACTTCGTTGTTCTATACTTCTACCGCCTGCATCGCCCGTGTCAGTTGAATCCGCCAGCAGTTCAGAAAATAGATCGTCTCCCACGGCCGCGTCCCCAGGGGCACTCGATTTCGACAAATTCTGCTGACCGCTGATCAATTTCCCTTGTCCTTCACCGCCCGAGTCAGGCTTCGACACAGGCTGTGTTCCCTGTGTTTCCCCGAACCATCTAGTTACGATTTGGCGGAACAAATTAGGAGGCACCCCCGTTGTCATCTCGTCGACCAAACGCAGTTCACTGCTAACGAGTTCTCGATTCAGCCGCTGCTGGGCAACACCAATCAACTGCTCGCGCCAATGCGATTGGCCTTCTACAGCCAGTTCTTCCAGTAGCGCCTTCATCGCACCGGCAGCAGACAGGACCGCCTTTTTCCGCTCGACAGGGTCTTGGATCTCTGCAAGCTGCCCGCCGGCTGGCCATTTTGACGTTAGCTCTTCCGTCACAGATCCAGATAATAGTGTCCTGGCGGTTGCCCCCAGCTGAGCCTCAAATCCAAACTGCGCGCCCATGGGCCATACATCGAGTAGTTCGTTTTGCTCATCGGGTGACAAACTTGGCAGCTGTAGGACTGCCCATCCGTCAACGATGCTTGCGCCAATGGAATCGCGGTGACAGCTTCCACATGCTGCATCGAACCCGAGTGTTCGCACGATCGTTGTGCCATCCTGCTGGATATGACAACTCCGGCAATCAAACTCTTGCCCCTTCTTGGCAAAGTGCTTCATCGCATGAGCACTATGGCTAAATTTAATACTTCGTTGAGTGCGATACGGAAAGTCCGTGAACTCTGGATGGCCATCGGCGAGCGAATGGAATCGGGATTCATGGCAGGCTTGGCAACGCGAATCAGAAATAGCCTGAATGTCGAATGCCGCACCATGGTGTTCGGAATGGCAGCTGGCACACTGAGTGGGCAAAAGCTCCTCCAACTCCACACCACGGCGAATTCCAACTAGCTTCAGTTCGCCTGCGGCCAGATCGTGTGGATTCGCCCGAGATGCATCGGGCATATGAGACGAGTGACACTCCATACAGCGATCGTCTTGAACGGCACCGATCGAGCCGCCGTTGAGTGCATCGATCCATGTTCCGTGCACGGGCGCGTGGCACGAGCTACATCGGTCAGCGACTACTTCGTTTCCTAGAATCTGCGAGTGCGTGGCAGACAGGCCTCCAGGAACAAAAACCTGTTCCCGCACAGGACTTGCCATACACAACAGAAGTATGCCGGCTGTCAGTATCGCCACGTTTACAGCCAACCAACGACGTAGCGCCCACGCAGTACGGCGTGGGACACAACAGGAACGCATCTCGTCAGACGCCTCTTTGCCTCCCGGAGCAACCGCGCGCCCGCATCGTCCGCGTGCATCGGGACCATGTGGACACGGTGTGCCGGACACCACATACCCGCATTGCCACTTATCCGTTGGGTTGCGGCGTACTACCGTATAGTCAGTTGCCTCGCTGTGTTTTCCGGTGAAACTACTGGATTCGCCGGTATCTCCACTGGCCGCGCGAGTGACTCCACTGGCTGCGCCGGGAGAATCAGTGAAATGGGATCGCTCTTGACCGGAGTTCAAAGGCGCTTCGTCGCCTGACTCAGCTTCGGAATTACCCTCATGATCAGCTGTCACTGCAACGTGCCTTGAAAGCGGAACACTAGTGCAACGTGCACTGCAACCAAGATTGCCAATGACCAGGTGAGTGACACGTGTGCGGCGTAGAAGTACTGCAAACGAGCTTGGAGAGCGTATTGATAGTCCAGATCATCTTTCTGTCGAACCGCCTGGGCCAACTGCCCCAGACTCACTTGTCCGGGGACGCCCAAGTATCGCGAAAGGTCGTTTAGTTCGCGCAGCAATTGTCGCCGGAGAATTCCGTTCGGAACCAGACAGTAAGCCCAACTTCGCCTCGAACGAAAGTAGGGCAGTAACCTACGCTGGTAGAACTCAGCCAGGGTTGCCCCCTCACCGTGCTGCGTCGACTCGAGGGCGACCGTATGCGCGTTTCCTGCGATGGCGATTTGCAACGCCGGAATCTCCTCAAACACTTGGTCCTTCGTCAGTGCGGCCAGACGTTTAGGAGTTGATCGTGAGAGGAAGCCCAGCGCCACGCCGGTTGCGGAGACAAAAACAAATACAAACGCAAGGCACTGCTCAAAAACGCCGTAAACGGGCCAACCGATGTGCATCAAGAAAACAACACACGCGAAACTGCCTAGATAGACATGTACTTGCATCCAAACAGCGACGGGCCTACCAATCTGTCGTTTTGATCTCTTGCGAGCCGACAGTCCAAACAACCCGATCGTCGCTGCCAGGAGCGTTGCCCCGGATACCGTAGCTGGATCCCCCAACCGAATTTCGGCCAGCCAGACACCGTACCCAGAGACTGCCGCGGCGGCCAATGTGACTACCGAGGCAATCAAACGTCGCTTTCCAAGACTGCTCATGCAGCGCGACCTCCCATTTTGCGCGCTACTTCATCTCCGTCACTTAGATCGAATCGAAACAACGCATCATGGGGGCAGGCTGACTGACACGCAGGACCGCTTGCGGCGGTAGCGCAAAAGTCACATTTGGTGGCCTGAAGAATCGGCAATCCGGTGCTCTGTTCAACCTTGGCCCGACCTTTGCCATCGGTGGCCGCCACCATGCGAATGTTGTCATAGGGGCAGCTCTCCGCACACCCTTTGCATCCAATACACGTTGATTCGTTGATAGCTACCAGGCCAGATTCGCTGTCGCGATGTATCGCTCCGGTTGGGCAGCCAATCATGCAAACGGGATCTTCGCAATGCATACATGCCTGTGCAAACATCCACTTCCCGTACTGCATACCCCTGCGCTCAAAAACCGGTGTACCGCCATGTGTTGAAGCGCAAGCCCGGACACAATCGTCACATCGAGTGCAACGATCGAGATCGATTGCCATTGCTCGCTGGCCGTTTATCAAGCGTTTTTCTACTAAGAACTCAAGCAGCCCCGTCTCTACATCAGCAGTCGTTTGAGTCAGCGAGGCGTCGACGACCGGCTGGCCGAATTGATACCTTGGTTGTTCAATGACTTTGGGCAAATCTGAACGTCGAATATAAGGCAAGACATGACAATCCACCGTTGCCTTGGGAATACATATGGCATCGACGTACCCAATCGCTCTCAATGACTCCTGATAGGGGATCGGCGGACTCTCGGAGCCATTTCGATAGTTGTGTGCCAACTCTTCCAGCCCAAACACACTCCCTTTACTCAAGTAAGCTAGCGTTCGATGTCCGGCGCCCTGCCGACGGCTTTGACGCGCAAAGCCGCCCCGAACTATCCACAAGCCTACTGCAAACGACCCTTCTTCAGCGATCAGCGGCTCCTCCTCGATCTGTTCGCTGGAAGGCTTGTTGGCCTTCTTACGATAGTCTGCATACCACTCCATATTTCCGAATGACTCAAACTTCGCTGCTTTTACAATTTCCTCCATCGAATCGTCTGATATGAATCGAAACTGGGCCGTTTCACGCAGTTGGTTAGCCAACAGCTCACCGCGATAGCGTTCATCGAGCAGCTCTTTGAATGCGTGATCTTGCCGTAGGAGTTTGAGGCCTTGCCAACGGATTTCGAGCAAAACGCAATCGCATTCGGCAACCGCAGTAAATTCACGTGGCGCTCGAGAGATGGCCGCCAACTCGCCAAACATCTCACCAGGCGTTACTTGTGAGGTTGTGTTGTCCCGAATGACACCGGGAACATCCTGCAAGTACATCCTGGTTTCCTTGCCCTCACCCCGATATCCCACCTCTGCTGTTGCAGCGTGTCGTTCATCTTGCCCAGAATTGCTGCGGCGATTGGCCCTCCGATCTGACGCATCAATTGACTTTGCGTTGGCCTTGGCCTTCTGACGTTTTGCATTCCACCAGTCCAGCAGCGCTTTCCCCGTCCACTTCCGTCGGGGACGAGCGCCTGGGATAAACTGCGTTAGAAAAATCCGAATGTTGCCATCGAGCACTAAATAGGCAGAGCCCCCATACTGCCCCTCGCGAAAAATCACGTCTCCCGCTGACAGCCGATGCAAGCGTGTGTCATTTTGGAGGATATCCGCCAACGGTGCATTGCGATTAAATCGCTCAGCATCCATCAGAGAAAATGGTGGGCTCGCTAGGAGCTGCTGCACCACGCCTGCTGACATTTCCGCAGAGAGAGGATGGTCCCACCTATCCGGCCGTTCAATTTCTACCGAGGCGTTGGCCATCAACTACTCCCTCAAGTTGAAACTGCGACCGTCAGTAGTCCGCTGACTGTCACCAGCGCAGAGGTTCGCTTTCAAACAACGCTGCACGTTACGCGGTACAAGCTGGGCACCCAGCATGGCAACTAGCGTTGGAGCTTTGTGTGGCCAAATTGCGCGGCACACAAACCCAACCAACACCGCAGGAGGCCTCTCCAGTGGCCATACCCGGATTATGCACCGGATCTGCCGGCCGGATCAAGTAAGAGCTTGTGTTGCCGAAACATCGCAGGTTAAAACTCTGCGGACGACCAGCGCGTTCTAATCTCGCACAAACGGTAGGTATGTATCGGTACCTATGGTCCTACGTGCAACGTATCGACCAGATTGCGTACGCGCGTTGAAAGAATCGAATCAGCGACGCGCATAGAGCAGTAGCGGCTGGCCTCTGCTACTCTTTGCTAGCTTTCCCGCCGTCTTGCGCTTCTGCGTTCTCAGCGCCGGCCAGCTGGACCGGATTCTCGGCCTCTTCACTACCTTCAAAGAGCGCGGGAAAGACTCGCCCGCGACGGTAGTCGTCCCATCGCTGGGTTTTCTTCACCCGCTCTTGCTGTTGGGTCAACAATTCTGTGGGGGAGAGCTTGTCGCCGGCAAAACGCGTCCTGGAATAGATGGTACCACGCTGAAACGGGCCCACGCCTAGAACCCAGGTATCCCTGGCTTTGCTAGTCGAGTTCGCGATCCCGCTTTGCCACAGGGGTTCGCGTGTCTCACGATCGTAAGCAAATACAGCGATTTTGACCGCACCGTTCTTGCTTTCATGGCGCGCTACGGAAAGCTCGGGGATGATCGGCACAACGGGCGCATTTGCAAAAACGCTGGACGCCGCAGCGAGAGAATTACTGCTCGGCACTCCGTAAGTAACCGTGTGCGAATCGAGTCCAAGTGCTCCAAGTCGTGCTTCGGCTACTACGTCTGCAGTCTCACGACTTTCGACTAAATGCACTCCGTTACTGACCATTTGCTGACGAATCGAACTAATAACGTAGTCCGACTCGATCAAATTCGAACTTCGCTGAGTCTTAAGATACGACACATCCAAATAGACCTTGTGATGCCTTAGCGGCTCAAAGTCAATTTTCGAAACGGTTGTATCGACTGCATCGCTCAACAACAACTGATCCGTGGCGGTATAGCTTTTCGTCGCGCCACACCCTCCAACCACTGTTAGCATGGCAGCACACAACGCTCTCGTCCATTTGGCGGAGTCGATAGAAGGCTTGATGGCTGCCTTTGTTCGGCAGTTTCGATACCGTATGCTAGGCAATGGATTTGGCCAACGGATGTCGATTATTGCAAGGTAGGTACACAATGGCGGGGACGCCAAGACTATCGTCGCTTTGGGAGCCAAGTAGCAGGCTCTGGATATCCAATCACAGCACGGTCTTGCACGTGGTTTCTTTCGTAGCAAAATGCGGGATCGCCAGCTACATCGATCGATGAAAAGGTTCTATTGCATGCAAAACGACAAGTACGAACTTTTGACGGGGATTCTCGACGGCCTAATGCAGCGCTACTGCGAGCGAGTTCCTGATGTTGGACGCGTTACTGAAATGATGATCGACAAGGGACTCATCTCATCCATTGATGATATTGAGAATGACCACATCGCATTCCGCACGTTGGGCGTCCCCAACCTGGGAATCAAGTCGCTCGAAAAGATCTTTCTGCATTGTGGATACGAACGCCGTGACAGCTACAAATTTCAAACGAAGAAGTTGGACGCATTTTGGTATTCGCCACCGTCTCCCAAATTCCCTCGTATCTTCATAAGCGAGCTGCGAGTACTCGATTTGTCCGAACCCGTTCAAGAGGCAATTCGCCGCTACACTGATTCCGTCGATCGTGATCCGGTCGACGCAATCAATCTTGATGATGCAACTGCGGTAGATGCCTTCTTACACTCGCCCCTGTGGACACTCCCAACCTGGTCAGACTACTCGCTTCTACAATCCGAAAGCGAGTATGCGGCATGGGTCATTTACAATCGATACTACTTGAACCACTTCACGATCAGCGTGCATAACCTTCCGCCGCCAATGCATACGGTTAAAGAATTCAATCAACTACTTGAATCGACTGGTATTCGGCTCAATGACGCGGGTGGTGTAATAAAGACTAGTCCGGACGGACTATTGATCCAAAGCTCAACTGTGGCTAAGAAGGTTGTCGCCGAATTCGCAGACGAAGGCGCGGGACCACAGCAGCATGAAATCCCAGGTTCGTACGTCGAATTCGCTGAACGCCGCGTTTTGCCGGAATTCGCGGACCTCCCCGCAGATCAGATCACTCGCCAGCACCGGCGAGACGGTTTTGAGGCTGGCAACGCCGACAAGATCTTCGAAAGCACATTCACCGACCAAACGAATCGATAGCCCCTCAAGAATCCGTCTTTCAACAAAAACAAGGGCTGGATGACCAGCCCTTGTTGACTTAATAGATATGCTGTCCGCGGCGATTACTTTGAATCAAGTGTGAAGTCAATCGTATTCTCGCCAGCCGTGACCTCTTCCATCAGAGTGGACTCGGTATTGTATTTGGCGGGAATCGTTTCCTTCCATTTATCAGCGTAGTCATCGTTCACGCCTTCAGCCATCTGATCGT
>DNPC01000411.1 GCA_003501565.1 Planctomycetaceae bacterium
AGGAAGACCGCTTATGGGATATCCAGTATTGATGTGTTCGATCGTATATCTGGCACTGAGTTCTGCTTCCTTGCAGGCTGATCTCTACAAGTTCAAAGACGGCCGTGTGCTGTACGGCAAACCAGTAAGCAAGCCAAAGCAAGATACTGTCAACGGACAGACTGAGACAATTCACTCAGTCGAAATTGCAGGCGGCATCTATATTCAAATCCTCGAATCTGAGTTGGAATTCAACGGTCATGAACCGCTGAGCACAGCACGGGTAGAGTACGAGAAAGTAGCCAAGCAGGCGCCCGCCACACTTGACGCTCAACAAAAGCTCGCCGAACTGTGCGCATCCCAACGCTTCTCGTTGCGAGATCTCAATGCCGCTCACAGGGAATACTGTGTCGATCTAGCACCCGATGACGAGACCGTCCGTAGACTGGCCAACTATATGCGTGATTCCAAAGGGCGTTGGCGGAAGAAGGATGAAGTGTTCATCGAAGAACGCGGCATGGTACGTGACGGTCGCCGTTTCACATTCCCGGAAGACCTTGCCGACATGCGGCGGATGGAGGAAGAGAAGAAACGCGTTGCCGAAGTAACAAGCCAAGTCAAAAAATGGCACTCGCAGCTCGTCAGTCGCTATCCTCAGCAACGCAAATTGCAAGACGCGATTCAAGGCATCAACACGCTCAACGACCCACTCGCCACGCAAACACTAGTTGATTTCCTGGAAGACAAAAAGCTCTCGGTAGAATTGCGGATGATGTACGCTCGAGCGCTTACGAGATTGCAAAATCCGGGCGCTGCCGTAGCACTTGCCAGGGCGGCGATTGAGGATCCAAGTCAACAAGTGCGAAATGCATGCATGGATGCCGTTTCGTCTTTTGGGCGTGTTATCGGTATTCAAGTTTTCACAAGCTACCTTAACAATCCCGATAATTCCGTGATCAACCGTGCTGGCGCGGCCCTCGGAACTCTGAACGCGAGTGAAGCTGTTCTCCAGATGATCGATGCACTGACGTCCACTCACACTTCCGTGATCGGAGGCGATGGGATGAATGTGGGGACCGGCGGACTGTCGATGGGGAAAACAGAACAAAAGATCGAACTAGACAACGCTGATGTGCGGGCCAGTCTAGAACAGATCACAGGCCAGAACTTCGGCTATGACAAAGCAGCTTGGCTGGTCTGGTTTGCGGCGAAATACGCACCGCCAGTTCCCGATCTTCGCCGCGACTTGTAACTAGCCAGACGCGGCCCAAGGTTTCGATCAACAACAACGCCCTACTAACAACAGCATGCCGTTAGCGCGAATGGTCTTCACGGACCTTGCTTCGCCCGAAATGCAGCCAATCCCCCCTACGGCTGCCAGCAGCAGTGGCCTTACTTGTCAAACCGATACAAGTGCGTTGTTGTCCGAACGATCAACGAGTTCCCTGCAACAGCGGGAGACGCGTTGCAACCAGCCGGCAATTTATTCTCGGCCACCCTCTCCGGCTTATCCGACAGCGTTAGCACATGCCCGCTGCCCTGCATATCGAATGCATAGATGTACTTGTCCGTTGCGATGAGACTGGCGGAATAGTCGCCGCCGAGCCGAAGCTGGGACTCAATCTTGCCGGTCTCGGTATTGAGCCGTACGAGGACACCTTTGTCCCAGACATTGAATAGTCGGCTACCGACCAAGACCGGACTCGGCTTCGAGCCGATGTTCTGCGGCTGAACCCATTTCACGTGCGTCTGAGTCACATCACCTGTACCGTCAGCCGCCACACACAACATTTTGGCTTTGCCAAACCCCGTGCTTAGATACAAATACTGACCATCGAACAGTGGACGTACGGTCGTCGAGTGTTCATCGTATCGAACCCGCCAGATTTCGTGCCCAGTCTTCGGGTCCAAGGCGACGCAAGCTTTGCTGGCTGGACTGATCAGTTGCGATTGGCCACTGACATCGATGACGATTGGCGTTGAAAACGCTTTGTAGAAGTCGCCGTTGTCGGTCCCATAGTCGATGTCACGGTCCTTTTTCCAGACTGTTTTGCCCGTGGTTGCATCCAGCGCAACTGCGTATTGATGATCGAACCCGTCCATGTGGAAGATAAGCAGGCCGTCGTGCAGAATTGGTGAACTCCCTGGACCTCGATAATGGTTGCAGGGCAGATCGCGACGCTGCCAAACGACTGAATGGTCTGATCGATCAATTGCAGCGGTGCCGTACGTCCCAAAGTGGACAAATACATGTTTCGCTCCCAACACCGGCGTCGGCGAAGCGTAGCTGTTGGTTTTGTGGTAATCGGCTTGTGTCTGCGCATTGGTAAACACTTTCTTGTCGACCAGCACTTTGCCTGAGTCAAGGTCGATGCACATCACCGACATCGACAGTCCATCTTCAGTGGCGGTGGTCAACCAAATTTCGCCGTTATCGACGACGGGGCTGGACCATCCACGCCCAGGTATTGGCGTTTGCCACGTCGCGGTGTCTTCCGACCACTGCGTCGGCAAATCCGCCTTGAGCGCGAGACCGTTTGCATCGTTGCCGCGAAATTGTCGCCAGCTGCGTTCGGCGTCTTCGGCCGCAACGGTACTAGCCACAGCCACGACACTGAAAATGACAAACCGGTGCAAAAACGTGCTAGCGAGGAGTACTTGATGGTTCATCGGCATATCCTGTGTTGCTTCAGAAACTTCGTCGCGATGCGATTCGGTGCTGGGTCGGCGACGTCGGACCTATCGCCAGAATCCAGTATAAACTGGGTGGCGCGACGGTTGTCTGTCCTATACCATTCCAACTTGTAGAACGCCCTTGGCGATTTCGCCGGAATGCATCTTATTGAAGGCGTCTTCCCAGTCGACGAGCTGCCAGGTGCCACCGACGATGCGGCTTGCATCCAGTTGCCCGCTGGCAAGGAGAGCGAGTACGCGTTCCCACGTGCCCCAGTTGTGCGAGAAACTGCCTTGGAGTTTTACGTTCTTTTGCACAAGAGGATCCAGCGAAAAATCCAACGGCGCCCGGCCCCATCCGACTTTGCTAATCCACCCGTCTGGCCGAACTAGATCGACCGCCATCTTGAGTGTGGCTGAGATCCCGGCTGCATCAACGACTCCATCACAGCCGAGCCCATCTCGCTCGTGACACCACTGCTCGGCCGCCTCGGGAAGCAAGGTCTCGCAGCCAAAATCTTGGGCGATTTCGAGCCGATTCTGGTCGCGCTTGAGTCCGACAACACCAACTTGTGCGCCACACAATTTTGCCAGGGCGGCACACAACAATCCGATGGGTCCGGGACCGAGGACCAGTACACGATCCCCAGGGACTACACGCGCATTCACGACTACCGCACTAAACGCCACACAACATGGCTCGGTAAGTGCGGCTAGATCCAGCGATAGTTTATCCGGCACGCGGTGCAGGCAGCGTGCTGGTACGCAGACGTGTTGGGTCATAGCGCCGTCCACTCCGTAACCGAAACCTTTTCGGCCCGGATCCAGGTTGTATTTGCCGACACGCGTCATTGGACTCGTCGGGTCGATGACCGCCGCGGTTTCGCTGCAAACGCGGTCACCCTCGCGGAAGCTATCAACGGACGTTCCCACTTGCGAAACGACACCCGCAAATTCATGACCAAGCGTCACCGGGTAATTGACTGGCCAGCTATGTTCGGCCGTCCATTGGTGAAGGTCACTCCCGCAGACTCCAACTGCCGCGACATCGAGCAGGACATCATCGGGCCCGATCGCAGGCACCGGGATCTCGCGCAGTTCAACCGAGTGCGGTACGGGCGCGAAGTTAACCACAGCGGGTTGCGCACTATTCATAATCGATTCTTAGACGAGTTCGCTCGGGCTAGGTTACGACACACTCTGGGAAAGGCCGGCTCGCGTACACCCTGTACTTG
>DNPC01000619.1 GCA_003501565.1 Planctomycetaceae bacterium
TTTTGTACTGGGCGATGTGTCCAGCCACGGTTTCGGCCCCGCGCTGATCACAGTCGGCGCACGGCGGGCCCTTCGAATGAGCTCCAAACTAAATCACGACCCTGGAGAAGTCCTCACACTCGCCAACCGAGAGATCAGCGAAGACACAGCTGGCAACCACTTCATTACACTTTTCTACGCCAAAATCGACCCGCACCAAAGGACCTTCACCTACTCATCAGCAGGCCAACCGGTATGGATAGTCACCGCCAGCGGTGAAACCGTCGAGCTTCAGTGCGACGGACTTCCACTCGGAATCATGGATGACATGGAGTACGAGACGGTTGAAACCCGGAAACTGAATCCGGGAGACATCATTGTTATGCCGACCGATGGAATTTACGAAGCCATGCCATCGGGCGGAAAACTCTTTGGTGTTGAGGCAATGCTGAGAACTGTCGCCGAACACCGTCATGCATCCGCCGATGAAATACGCAGCGCTGTAATCCAGCGAGTGGTCAGTTACTGCAATCCCGATGCACCCCAGGATGACCTCACGCTTGTAATATTGAAGGTTCGCTAGCCTGGCTTTCTAAACCTCCCGCCGCAATCTCCTCTTTTTACAATAACCGATCGCACGGGATCAAAGTCTTGAGCCTTTCATTGTTGGTTTTGGCAATCTGTTTTGTTGGCGAATCGAAGGCGGATTCTTCGTTCGCACAACGCCAGATCGACCAAATGTTGGCTGACCGCCCAGAGATGCAAGGCAAGTCTCCGACACCTCCACTCTTGTCGATTGGGTCAAATCTCGATTCGAGGGAACATCTTTCGAATCGAGGGTCTATTGGAACGGTGAGGAACCTGCTTCCGGCTTTAGTGCCGAGCATGCTGCGCGGTATCTCAACTATCCTGCTCACGTCAGAGTATCAACAAAACACAAGCTAAGCGGGCTTGATATGTGGATCGCGGTTGTCTTCGAACTCAATAACCTGGACAACGCTTCTTCGTTCAATTTGCTGCAAACAGCCGCATTGACTGGCAAAATATCCAAAGAGGACTTTGTTCGCGAATGCATATTACTCGAGATCGGCTCTGTGGAAGACGCCGTCGAACTCCTCGATCAGCATGTTGATCGCCAAGTGCTCAAACAAAGCACGATGTATCGTAAGTATCTCTCGTTTGTGACTCAAAAATCAACAAAGGGAAAGATCATCAACACGGGAGCAAAGCATCGCAAATACTACGAAAGCATGTTTGAACAACTAAGCAATCCCAAGTAACCTTCCCCGCACCGGCCGACTGATACGAGAAATACGCCATCTTGAATGTGGAGCTTTGGCTGAATCGAGCAACCGTGATTGATTGCGTTGGTTTCTTTAGACAGCTTAGTCGCTACTGCAGCGATTCGAGGTAGGCAAGTAAGTCGAGAAGTTGTTGCCGCGTCAGCTGTTCAACCCAGCCACTGGGCATTAGCGAGTTCGGCGAAAACTGGCGCTGCTCTATGTCCTCAGTAGCAATCCTATGTTCCTTACCATCAGCCGTAGTAAGGACTAGCGGGTTCGCGTCTACGTCCTGTACCAGCCCTGAGTAGGCTTCGCCATCGATGGTCATGACACTCAGCGTGCGATACTTGGCATCAATCTGGCGACTAGGATCTACCAAGCTCTCGAGCAAGCTGGCTTTGGTTCGTCGAGCTCCAATTTGATCAAGGCTTGGACCGACCGATTGTCCGCGACCAACGATTTGATGACAGTTTCGACACTGCGCAGCCGCGTTGCTCCAGTACCAACGTTCGCCGCGGCTTGCATCGCCTCGAGCGGCCAGAATGCTCGTACGATCAAAATCGCTGCCCAATCGCTGCGTTCTTTCCGCGGTTGGCAGATACCGTTCGAATAGTCCGCGATTGACGTTCGTCTCGTCAAGCTTGGCTAGCTCCTCCCTTGCAGCCTGAACTCGAGAATTGCTGTCGGGCAACCTTGCAATTTCCAGCGCTCTTCGTAGAGCGATTTGCGTCGTTCCTTCCGGCAGGTCAGCAGCCTCCGAAGACATTCCTTTGATCCAGCGGCGAACTAGCTCCAGACCTTCCAAATCGTTGTCACGCTGCCAAAGCTTTGGCATATGCCCTACGCCGGCGGTTGATAATCGGTACATCAACACCGAACTTTCAGGTTCACCTGGCTTGATAACTCTTGCGTCGTCGATTCCAAACTGTCCCTGAGTAGCAGGGAAATCGATTGCGAAAATGTCTTTCGAATTATTCTGGTAGTACAAATCAAGCGCGACCGTGCCGCCCCCGCCGCGACAATGGCAATGCGCACAGTTGGCCGCCAAATAGCTCCTCGCATGCTGCTCGAGAACGCCATAGTTCAGGTTGCCTGCCAGTAACCGTTGGTCGTCAGTCGGCTGCATACTCTTGATGTTCCAATTAGCCGGCGGTCGACGACTGACGATATTGAGGTCCACCAACTGATCGAACTGCCCGCCGGGTGAAAGGTCCAGATTTGCGAGGCTAAAACTGATCGCGCCGCCAGCTTGGTTACTGTGGCACGCCCGGCACTCGCTGCGAGAGTGGATACGATAGGATCGGCCTTCGACATCCGTCGACTGTCCCTCTTTGGCTACTAATGTTGCATCTGTCTGTTCTAAATTCCACCGATAGCTGTACGGCTGCCAAGAGACTCCATCAAAATGCAATATCTGCGTTTCGATCCTTTTGTTATTGCTCGCCGCGTCTGAGATAGTCTTACAAACAACCGTGCCGGCCGGATACTTCCATTGTCGCTGCTGACGGTTGACTTCAATCGTCTCGCTGCCTGGGACTGCGATGTGAAATTCGCTATTGGTTGCACCGGCATAAGCTCGCCGAATGGGTTCGTATCGGTAGACGCCACGTTCAGGTTTGAGCGATACCGTATCAGAGAACAGCCCTGTTCGGCTCAGCACCGTAGGAAAGTCAGTCGCTTCCGATTGCCGGTTGGGCACAAGTCGGTGAATGCTACCGTCGAAGCTGACGACTAGAAAGTCTCCGCCTGGAGCAGGTGTAAAGGTAATGATTCTCAAACCAGTTTCGGCCAGCACTTCGTTCCAGGCAGCTTGACCATCTTTCATCCTGAGCCCCCAGACGAGCCCAGTGACGTAATCGCCATAAATGTAGGCACCATCCAACTCAGGCAAGGAACTGCTGCGGCAATGATAACCGCCCGTGATCGATAGTCCCTCGGTGTGCGGGTAAGCAACTACCGGTGGGATGATTTTTCCGGGACCAACGGGTAGATCGGATCGAATGGGCTGCGGGCCTTCAAAGGTACTCCAACCATAGTTTCCACCTCGTTCAACGCGATGCACCAGCTCCCAGAGTTCCCAACCGACGTCGCCACACATCAGCGCGCCAGATGTGTGGTCAATGCTAAACCGCCAAGGGTTGCGAAAACCGAATGCCCAGATTTCTGGCCGCGCGTTCGGTGTACCAACGAAAGGGTTGTCTACTGGAATCGCATAGGCGAGTCCCGGATCTCGATTGTTGATATCGATGCGACAAATCGTAGAACGCAGGTCGGACAGTTTTTGACCGACGTCGTATTCGTCCGGCGGATATGGGCGTGCGCCATCTCCCGCCGAAAAATACAGGTAACCCTGGGCATCGAAACGAATAGCGCACCCGTTGTGGCCACCTGACGCCCAAGTCAGCAAGATCTTCTCACTCTCAGGCAGCAGTGCGGGAGGATTGTCGGCCGTCAGTTTGAATCGACTTAGCCGAGTGCCGTCTGGTCTAGCGGTCGGCCCCAACGCGTAGCAGACGAAAATCTCGCGTGTTCGCTCGAACTCTGGATGCGGCGCTACGGCGAATGCGCGGTGAAAATCATCATGGCCAGCAGAGACATCGAACATCAAGTCTGCTTGTTCGACGTCCGGCCGGTCTTCAAAGGTAAAGAGTTTTCCACCGACCTCCAACAACATCATGCGTCCCGAGGCGCCCAAAGGCAGCAACTCAACTGGCTCTCGAAACTTCAAATTGGCGTATGCCGGTTCTGTAGTATAGGGCTTCGGTGGCTCGGGCGTTCCGGCAATTCTCGAACTTGTCCAGGGCACACGCTGGGCCAGAGAACTTCCGCTCCAAGCGAACAAACACAATGCTGCAACTAAACATCTAGTGATCGAAGACATAGGTGCACCTTGTGATTCGAAGATATCTGCTGCCAGACCAACAACAAGCGAGTTTAGCAGATACGCTCAATCATCGCGCAGAACGCTTTTGCGAATCGATCGGGGGAATCTGGGTCGAAAGGGAAGTAAAGCGACGGCTCGATCAGCTCAAGTTCAATAACTGCGGGGGATCCATCGGCTAAGTGAACAATGTCCACGCGAGCATACAGCAGTTGCTGAGCTACCGCGTTTAGGGCCTGTTCGGCCAATTCCAAGTGCGACGACTGCGGCTCAGTTGCCGAAATTTCGCCGCCATGTTCCTCTTGAACTCGGAAGTCACCGTGCTTGGGTCGTTTTAGGATCGCGTGGCTATACGCACCCCCAAAGTAAAAGAGTGAATACTCACCGACGTCGCAAATCGACTGCACGAACCCCTGCACCATCAAGGGTTTGGCTGCATATACCTGCTGCGCCTGAACCCAAGTGGCAGGATCAGATTGTTTGAGCACAAAAGTATCGTCTGCGCCAGCGCCTATCCAGGGCTTGGCAACAATGTGCTGCCCCAACTGCCAAAGCTCCCCGAGGTCATCCAGGTCACACAGGTCATCCGGACGAAGACAATCTAGCCAACGCGTAGGAATAATGCCCACTCCTGCTTCGTGCAGCTCGCGCAGGTAACGCTTGTCCAGATTCCAGCGACAAACGTCAGCCGAGTTAAACAGAGGAACTCCACAGGCTTCGATCTCCTGCAGAACGTTGAGGAAACGGCTCGGTTGTTTTTGGTAGTCCCACGGTGACCGAATGACAACGGCGTCGTACTTCGTCCAGTCCACGTCGGCCGTCCATGGAACGTTGACCACCTCCCATCCAAGAGCCGCTAAAGGCTCATACAACAGATGATCATAGGCAACGAAGTCACTGAGATCCTCCATCGTGAGAAAAACGCATTGTTTCAAAGAAGATGCCTTAGTTGGTTCGGTGAGAGATCGCGTTTCGTCGTAGCTTAACACTCCTGGGCCGCGGAGCGTTGCCCTTCCCTCGGCACGACCCAAGGCTAGCGATTTGCGTTCCTAAATGTAGATCGATAGGCGGTCACGACACAAAAAAACCGCAGCGTAATAGCTGCGGTCATGCGTTCAGGCGGAAGCAGAATCGGACTACTTCTTGTCGTCATCTTCCTTCTTGACCTTCTTCTTCTTCTTCAGTGAAACTTTCACGACACGCGTCTTGGGCATGCCCATGATCGGATCGCCTTCCTTCCAGCGATCTTGCTTTTGCATCTGCTTGATGCGTTCCACTCGGGTCAGCACGTTACGCGTCTTGATCGCACCGCCGCTGACTTTGAGGCTCTTGTCGAGCGTCATCGTAATTCTCCAACCGTATCTTCTGCTGTTGTCGCCGATCTGATGGAATCGACGACTACACATTATCTCGTCTGATTTCCCGTCACGTATATTCCCATCACGGGCCCCGAAGTCTAACCGGACGTCCAATCCTCGGCAATGGCTAATTTCACCCCTCTTAGGAAGCGGAATCGCAAGCCTATGCGAAAAACCACTCCACAGAGGGGAAAAGAAGATTGGGCGCTGGCTCATAGACTATCGCGCCGACCGCCCTAGCATTGCGAAATCAGTGTCGTCCTATCGCTACCAAATCCGCACACGCTTGTCGGGCGCGATGTACATACCGCTACCTTGAGGTACCTCAAAGGCCTCATAAAACGCGTCCATATTGGAAAGGATCCCGTTGCAGCGATAACGGCTGGGCGAGTGGGGATCGGTAATCAAGCGTTGCTTCAGCTCCTTTTCGCGATAAAGCCGGCGCCAGATCTGCCCCCAACCGAGGAAGAACCGCTGATCGCCAGTCAGTCCGTCAATCACAGGCGCTTCTTCACCATCGAGTGAGAGCTGGTAGGCTTCGTAGGCAACGGCCATGCCGCCAAGGTCTCCGATGTTCTCGCCCAGCGTAAATTCTCCGTTCACGGAGAATCCTTCGAAAGGCTCAAATTGATTGTATTGGTCGACAAGCTGGTTGGCGCGAGTTTCGAATTCGCTGCGATCCTCATCGCTCCACCACATTCGCAAGTTTCCATCGCCATCGTACTGGCTGCCTTTGTCGTCGAACCCATGGCTGATCTCGTGGCCGATAACACCACCGATCCCACCATAATTGACCGCGTCATCGGCTTCGAGATTGAAGAAGGGAGGCTGGAGAATGGCTGCCGGAAAGACAATCTCGTTCATCGTCGGATTGTAGTATGCGTTGACCGTTTGCGGTGTCATGAACCACTCATTGCGGTCAATCGGCCCGCCAAGTTTGCCAAGCTGCCGCCGAGCTTCCACTTCTGCAGACCTGAAATAATTGCCAACTAGATCGTCCGATTCAATCACTAAGTCCGAATAGCTCTTCCACTCATCGGGGTACCCAATTTTGGTACGGAACTTGGAGAGCTTCTCCAAAGCGGCCTTCTTGGTGACGGGTGTCATCCAGTCGAGTTCTTCGATTCGTTTAGCATAGGCCTTCTTTAGATTCTCAACCAACTGGTCCATCCGCCGCTTTGCCTCCGGCGGAAAGTGACGCTCGACGTAGAGCTTACCCAGCGCCTCGCCTAAGACTCCTTCGGTCGCAGACACACCGCGACGCCAGAGCGGCAGCTGCTCCTCCACGCCGCTAAGCGCTTTACTGTAGAAATCGAAGTGCCGCTTCTCCAGTTCTTCCGTTAGCCCAGTCGCAGCGCCATCAATGATCTTGAAAAGGAAGTACTCTTGCCAAGCCTCGGGTTCGGTGCTGACGATCAAATCGTTCAACCCAGAAAAATAGCTAGGTTGACGAACGATGAAGCTCTCCTGTTCGTCGAGGCCAACTTCGTCCAAGTAGTAATTCAGCGGAAGGTTGCTAAGCATTTCCGCCAACTCATCAGACGTTTTTTTGTTGTACGCGAGCTGCGGATCTCGATTCTTCACTCGATCCCAGAACAGCCCCGCCATTTTGGTTTCGAGTTCAATTGTTCGTTCGGAGGCACCTTCGGGATCGTAGTAACCGATCGCTTCCATCATATCGGTAATGTACGCATCCAGATCCTCAAGAGCCTTCTTGTATCGAGGTTCATCTTCAAGGTAGTAATCGCGATCAGGCAGCGTGATTCCCGTTTGGGTCACATAAACTGCGTACGTTTCGCTGTCTTTTGCATCAGGCATGACGAAGAAAGCCATCGGCCCGCCGATACCCTTGCGGAACAGTTGTCCCGCGATTCGCGCCATGTCTTCAGCCGTAGCTGCGGATCGAACCTCTTCCAACAGTGGCTCGATCGGCTCGATTCCGAGTTTATTGCGAGTGTCTACATCCATGTAGCTGTTGTAGAAGTCACCGATCTTCTGCTGCTCCGATCCTTGTGCCGCGTCGCTGGAGGCAGCTTCTTCGATAATCTTGCGAATGGCCTCCTTCGCTGAATCGTCAATTTTGGTAAACGAACCATAGTTGGAGCGATCTGCTGGTATTTCGGTATTCTTCAACCAGCCTTCGTTGACAAACTCGTAGAAGTCATCCGCAGGACTGAGCGTCTTACTGATATAGCCTTGCTCGATACCCGACACCGAACCATCGGGCTCAGTCGCGTACGATGTGCCCACGAAAGAGGCCAAAGCCGCTGCGGCGGTAAAAAGCAGTTTATACATGTTCGATCCTTCCTTTGGATGTCACTATTTGTCAAAGGTTATGTTGAAGCTGTACGGCTGATTACGAAACGGAGCTTAAAGCTGCGAGTACGATTTTGGTTTCCAAAAACTCTTGATGTTCTTGCTAACTGTACCCTTGTACTTTTCGACCGAGCTGAGCTTCTTCCAGTCTGGGTGCTTGATGAAGTTAGGCCATGCTTCTTTCATCGATTGTTCATCATCGAAGACGACCATATAGGTCAAGTTCGGCATTTGCTCACCGATAAGAGCTTGCCCCATAAACACTGGCATAATGTCGGCGTCTAAGAAGATGGGTACCTCGCCTTCGTTGAACATCTCGACTTTGAGATTGCCGAGCTTTTCGGTCGAACTTTGGTAGCTCCGCATTTCGAAGTACCGATCTTTCGATGCAGTAGTCTGCTCTGGGACTTTGACGGTCGGCCAGCAATCAAAGGCTAGCAGCAACTCGCTCTTGATGCGTTTCAGTGGAGCTTCCTTGCGAGGTGTATCGAGATACTCGCGTGCTTCAGCTTGATATTGACTGTCGCTACTAAGTCGTACATTGGACATGACGACAGCATCCAACGTTGGACCAGGGATGATCACTTTCACTTCAACCGAATCGGCTTCATCGGCTTGATCCAGCACACCGATCGGACCTAATCCCTGGCGTACCAGCGCGGGCACGAGAGCATTTTCGAGATAAGCATCCAAGACCGCTTCGTCTTCGGCGCTCACCAATTGATAGGTCCTCACCTCGATGTACTGTTTGGCGTCACTACTGCCACCGCCGCCACTCTCGGACGACTCAACCTTCAAATTGGCTGGCTTAGGCCGCTGAGCAGAGCTAAGTGCAGCCAAGAACATGACCAGGAATACTGCAATAGAGCCACTAAATCGCATCGCGGGTACCTCAAAACAGGGTTGTAGAAACAAGATTGCGTGCATTGCCAGCTGCAACTACACATTGCCGAAACAACCGCTCATCAAGACGAACGCTGTAGCTGTGCAACCGCAGTTATCATACACTTTCCACAATATTCAAGGTGCCGTCCTCCAAAAGGAGGGAGCCTCCAACAGACACCCTTGATGCCACTTCCCATGAGTAACTCCGCCAACAGTAACTCCGCAAACGACCAACAAGAACGAAAACGCGCTAAATGGCGAGATGACCTCTACGTCATCATCTTCGAAGCAGACACTCGCGCGGGACAGATTTTCGACGTTGTGCTGCTAGTTGCTATCGTGCTCAGCATCACAGTGATCGCCTTGGAGACGGTCGAGTATTTTGAGACGCGGCCCGTCTTGATGGGGTATCTCACTCGGATCGAGTGGATTTTGACGCTCTTATTTACTGCCGAATACATCGCAAGGCTGGTGTGCTCGCACAGGCCATGGCGGTACGCAATCAGCTTCTTCGGTATCGTCGACTTGCTAGCCTGCCTGCCGCTCTATCTGACACTACTGGATGTTAACTCCAAATCGTGGATGATCGTTCGCAGCATTCGACTACTGCGCGTCTTCCGGGTCCTGAAGATGATGCGGATGCTGCGCGAGGCAGATGAATTGCAAGCCGCAATTTGGAAATCGAGAGACAAGATTTTTGTGTTCTTAGCTGTTGTCATGGTAGCTGTCACAATCGCCGGCACTTTGATGTATCACGTTGAACACGTCGAAGCCCGCAAAAGCCAACTAGCATCCCAAAATATGTCGGTCGCAAACCCAGGCGAGCAAACCGACGACGATTCTACTCCCAACATTGTCGATGTTACGACTGCCTCCGAACCTACCGATGAAGTCATTGACCAGTTTTCGTCGATCCCGCAAGCAATGTACTGGGCAATCGTTACGATGACGACGGTCGGCTACGGGGATATAGTGCCCAGAACAACGATTGGCAAAGCTATCTCGGCGGCGCTCATCTTGCTCGGCTACAGTCTGATTATCGTTCCAACGGGATTCGTGTCGGCTGAGATACAGTCACACGCCGCCAAACAACAGAAGCTCTCTGCGCGCGTGTGCCCTGCCTGCCTGCACGAGGGTCATCACGTCAATGCAAAGTTTTGCGATCAATGTGGGCACCCTCTGACCGGCAACGAAGACTAACACAGCCGAATTGGTAGACTCGGAGCTGTTCGCGGTTTGCCAGTCGCAGTTTGCCAGTCGCGGTTTGCTGTCACCAGCGCCGTTGATACGGACATCAACGACAGAGGTCGCAACCGGCCGACGATCCGAATCGCCATCACTAGGGCGAGAATCCGCTGCCTACTTCGAATAGTCTATCGAAATTCCTTGAGGTGCTTTTGGCCAAGGTGTCTTACCCTCTGGCCAGCTTTGCGGTTGTTTGGCTCGAGCTGCATCAACCCTGTCCTTGAGCCACTGGGGCACGGATTCGTTCTCAGATTGCCCATAAACGTACGGAAGTGCCGGAGTCATGAGAAGTGGTTTCTCACCCATTGGCGGTCGCTCGGCCGCCAATTCCTCAAGCCGTTTGGCCAATCGTTGAACGATTTCGGGGTGTTCTGAAGCGACGTCATGTTGCTCACTCGGATCTTCCGCAATATTGAACAGCAGTTCGCCCATCAATTTGTAGTCTCCGCTGCGGATCGTAGGCACTCGTACACTTCCCGTGACCTCAAAGACAATTTCATCGCGTGGGCCTGGTGCCCCCTCAAAGAGCGTTTCCGACATATCGATACTGTCCATCTTCCTACCCGGGCCAGCTTCCACCTTGCCCCCAGCAATTGTGGCGAACGTGGCAAAGCAATCGATGATATGCATCATTGGTTCGTGCTCACTACCGGCCCGAGTGTGACCGGGCCAGCGCACTACGCAAGGCACGCGAACACCGCCCTCAAACGTCGTATTCTTCGTGCCGCGGAATGGACGGTTCATCTCTTCCAATAGGCCGCCATTGTCGTTGGTACACATGACTAACGTGTTGTCCGCCAAGCCAGTCTCTTGGAGGGCTGCCAAAATCCTGCCGACCGCATCGTCATAACACTTTAGTGCCGCGTCTCGAACCGAATAGCGATCGGTATAACGCGGAACAACATTGATTGGTCCATGCACTGCATTGAAAGGCACATAGATGAAAAACGGGCGATCCGCTGACTGCTCCTTAAGCACCCGAATACACTCATCGGCGATCAAATCCGTCGAGTATCCCGTCTCGTTGATAGGCCGCTGATTGCGATGCCAATCGTAGACATGAAATGGTACAGGCGCATTGTGCTCAATCATGAAGGTGTTGTAATCGATTCCCCATGCGTAGTGGCCGTACTGATGCTCGAACCCCTGACCCATTGGTAAGTGTTCGTCCAGCCACTCACCACAATGCCATTTGCCGATAATCGACGTGAAATAACCAACGTCGCGCAATGCCTCTGCCACGGTTCGCTCTTCGGTGTCGAGAGCATGGATGCGGCGCGTTTTTTCACCGAGTTCATTTGTCGGTAGCGTTAGGCCAAGTTTTGCAAGGTAGCTGGGCTTGCCGAAATCCTCGCTTCGCCAATCGCTCCATGTACGAAACGCGTAACGGCCTGTTAAGAAAGCGGCTCGCGTCGGAGCACAGACCGAGTGCGTATAGAACTGCTTAAGCTGCATCCCTTCGGCTGCGAAAGCATCCAAGTTCGGGGTCAGCTCCGAGTTGCCACCGGTAAACCCCGGCTGAGAATACCCCATGTCATCCGACAAGATCATCAAGATGTTGGGGCGCGAGGGCCCGGGTTCCTTGGCCGAAACCTGAACACCAGGTAACATCGCAAACGCAATTACCGCTAACAACCCAAATCTATTCATATCTGTGTCCGTGTCTGACGATTCCCGCCCCAAGTTGCGACCCCAAAGCCTGCAGTGTAGCTTCTTTTGACGAAGTGCAGAATCGCCTCAACCTATTGGAATTCGAATATCGACGAATTGGATCGTTCGCGGACCTACTTCCAGTATCCGGTGATCGCCGACGACAAACCTTCCCGTCAAATTCAAGCTCGTCTCAATCGAGCGTGATGCACGTTAGGCGGGAACGTTCTCGAGTCCACGAAGCCAGCGGATCGGATAGAGCATAAGCACCGAGAATACAACAATCCGAACTAGGCGATAGAAATGGTACTGAAAGTGTACGTGCCCTAGTTCACTCGATTGGTCAATTTCTGCGATTGAAAACTCTTCACCGGGGTGAAGCGTTGCAACCTGCTTGCTACTAGCGATGACGCGCCCGCGGTAGCGAGACCTGAAAACACCAAAATGCCAAAACCCTTCGTTCGTCTCTGGCGGCTGATTCAACTCCAGCAGTTCATCCCAGGTTAACTCATTGGGCTCCGCCCAATTGATGGGCACTCCTTCATGCTCGACTACGCACCAGCCCCCGCTGGGATGATGAACCAGATGGACGTTCGTAAGCTCTTGTGGCTGCGGTAGTTCGCTGTGCAGTACATCGAGGTAAAAAGGCTGGAGATGCCAGGGGCGACAACTGTGTAGCAGTTGGTTGTTTGCACTGTTCCAGGGTTCATCAAATCGATAGACGGACTCCAACCTCTGCTCGCCGATATCAGATAACACCAGCGCACGCCACGAGTGCATCGGTCGTCCTTCAGCGTCTTTGATCACCGTAGGCAATCTGCAACCATGCTTGACTTCGTAGGTGGCCACTGCTTTGGCAATTTGGCGCAGCGATGCCTGGGATTGTTGCATGGCATCGAAGTCGCTGTGTGCGGGCATCAAAGCAATCAGCATCACGGCTACAATCGAACCCACTGCCAAGAATTCCAGTCGTAGCGACCCTGCGCGGCTGGAGCGGTCTGTTAGGCTCTTCGATTTGATTTGCTCGCGTACCGCACCACTCAAAATCTGCGCCCATACTCCGCAGACCAAGACAGCGACAAAGAAGCCTGGCCAACCGAATAGGCAAACTGCGGACGCAGTCAAGGTTAACGCGTAGAGGTAGTGCGCGGACCGAAGCTGAAATGAGGCACGCATACTCCGCCCCCCTTTGCACCACACGACAAGACAAGACTCGGCCGCTCAGGCACGAAGCCCAAGTAGCACTTTCTCATACTAGTCGCCGAACGCGGAAATTCGAAACAAATGAATCACCACGAGCGTTGTTAAAGCAAATCACCGGGGGTCGAATCCGCATGCGGATCGATTGCAGCCGCACAAGCACTACCACCGTCACAACCGGACGCAGAGTCAATTGAGCTACTTTCCCAATACGCGTTTGACAAAGGGTTCAAGCGGACCGTAGTTGGCGGCGAATGCTGTTTCGAAAGACTTACCTTCCTGAAGCGCAGTCAGAAATTTCTCGTACCTTCGCCGATTACGACGATCGAAAACAATGGCTGCAACCCGCAATCCCGCTTGTCCCGCCACTTCCTCATCCAGTTTGTCATCAAGCAGTTCGGTCGTAGACCCCAGTCGCTGAAGCGCTGAAGCACTTCCAGCTTGCCACGCTGCAACCAAGCCAGACCCCCGACGAAATTGATTGATAACCGTTAACCGTGCTGCGCCTTCAGCAAACCAGTACGGAACGGTCGGATAGGATCCGAAATAGGCTCCAGAAAGAGCATGAAGTGCATGCGCCGGAGCTTCTTCTTCCGTCCAGCCAGCATCGACGAGTGCTACGGAATAGACTTGTGGGCCTTGCCTCGACCAGTGCGAACGCCAACTGCGTGGAAGTTCGCGACTTTCGATCATCTGACCGAATTCACTGTAGTCATATCGCGTGTTAACGACAAAGACCGAAAGGCCACCCCGTGTCAGCGGCTGACTTTTAGGCACTGCAAAACGCGTTCGAATCGTCTCTGCTGCCTTCTTGAATTCTTCGCCGACCTCACGCATCTGCCGCTCAGGCAATTCGCCCACTAGGACTAGATCATCTAGTACAACGACATTGGGACTATCGTCCGGCTGCACTCGCGACCACTGCTCAAGTGCTTGTTGCTGTCGGCGTGCAAATAACGCATCATGACTGGCCGTTGCGGCCCATTTCGCCTCCGACTCGCTTGTCAGCGCTTGTGCAGGGTCCGTGCCGTCATACTTTGCACCCTCGGATATCCAAGTCTCAATCGCATCAATCTGTTCAGCACTCAAGGCCGGTCTTCCGCCAGCGGGCATTCGTCGGCCAGCTTCGCCACGAATTTTTCGTACGAGTAGACTCTCACCAGGGCGACCTGCTGTTATCATCGCACCGGCGTCGCCACCGGTGAGGATCTGCTGAAAGTTGTCCATCCGCAATCCACCCGATGCCTGACGAGCTCCCACGTGACAGCCGTTGCAGTTTTCAAGCAAAATTGGCGCGACATCCTCGAGGAAACTAACCTTCTCATCACCGGTCGCTCGCGTAACTTGCATGGCCGAATCGCTGCTACCAGCAGCAAACGCATACTCACGCAAGGGAGCACTTACGTCCGGTCCATCAAACTTCGCCCCCTGAGCGATCCAGGCCTTCAGTTCATCCAGCTCAGCGGTTGTCACCTTGCCCCCACCCCGCGGCATGTCTCCACTCGCAATCACTTCGACCAGTCGACTATCACGGGGGCTTCCTGGAAAAACAACCACGCCCGCCGGTGTACCACGACGCAATGACACAAAGCTCCGCATCGAAAATTCACCACGCGACTGGTCGACGTGGCAATTGCCGCATTTGGCCAACAGCCATGGCGCGACATCTTTAGAGAAGCTAACGCCGTTCTCTTCCGACGGCGGCATTTTCTTTTCGGTTAGTTCTTTCCAGCTGGGCAACAGGTCGAGAGTCTCACCCTCCAGCTCAAGCGAAAGATGCAGCTCACTCAAACGTTGATAGATGCGTCGTGCGCTGCGCCTGAATCCCGCATCGGAGTTTTCTGCGACAAGCTTTGCAAGGGCTGTTTGAATTTCCCGTGCCGAGGTCGCGGCTTCCGTTATCGCGCCGGCATCCAACTGTTCTTCCGCAGCAGCCGTTTGCTTACCCAGTTCGGACAGATCTTTGCGTGCTTGAGCTTGCGACGTGGCTGAGAGTATGCCCAAGATGGCAGCCAACGCGAGCGCTATTGAGAACGACTCACCACACCTCACCGATAGTCACCTTTTCGAAATAGCTTAAAGACGTTTCTTTAGCGAATGCGACGTCTTCCTGTACTCATCCGCACCCCCCTAAGGAGTCGTCGTTCGGGTGGGAACTTCAAAAACGAATACTGAACGCATATCCCGCAGTCCTACTATCAGATGTACCATCGGGTCCATGGCTCACTGATCGACGGGCGAGAAGTGCTGATTAGTCAAGAGTTTCGAAAAGCCAAACACCCTCGTTGAGGGGTAGATTGTGAGCGGACGGCCGGTGAGCGCTGGCCACCAATACGATCAATCCGCCAGTTTCCAATTAGATAAATCGATCGATCAAAATCCCCAGCACAACGGCCAGACAGAACATGATGATGAGCCCAACAATCCACACCGCTCGCTTGACCGGGGCTTGTGGCAAGGGTGATTGTGGCTGCCCAGCATTCTGCGGGACCGATTGATAACCGCTTTGTGTAGCGTTGGACCCAGCACGCGAGCCATGAGCCGAGCTTTGCCCGCTTCGGGACTGGCTTCG
>DNPC01000202.1 GCA_003501565.1 Planctomycetaceae bacterium
GAAGCAGTTTCTCAAGTCGGCCCGCCGAACCAGCTAGCCGAACCAGCTAGCTATGTCGAGCCGTAATCGATGGTGGGTGTTGCCGGTTGCCAGATCGAAATTCGATATACCCCCCGCGCTGCTCCCCAGTTGTTTTCTGGCGGATTAGAATGAAGGTGCTCTCTTGGTCAGTTTGCCGTAGTCCCGGTGAGTTTAGACGCAAGTGAACTTGCCGCCGAGTTTTGCCACCTGGCGGATCGCAATCCGTTCGTCCATTCGTCGCGGAGGCCTTTGGTGCTACCTGATCCATTGGAAAAACTCATTCGCCGATCTGAGCAAGGCTCGGGGCTGGTGGTAGCCGCAATCCTAGGAACGTTGGCCGGGTTGGTTGTACCAGCTGTCAACTTGTTGCTGGGGGCAATACTGCGCTGTTTGATGGCCGCGCAATTGCAGATCGATCCTCACACGATTCCCGGTCCATCACGTTTTCTGCCGGACGTTCAGAATTGGTTGCCCAGCGGCATTTCGACCCTGGCGCAACTAAGCTACCTCCTGCTAGCTACCTTTTTGCTCGTGTTGGTCGCCGCAGCCATCTTGTGGCAGTTGTATCGACAAGTGCAGGTTGCTGCTGTTGGATTCGAATGCAAACTGATCGAGCAGTTGCGCGAACACGCCCGTCAGCTGGCGACCTCTCGAACGCTTTCAGCGCAGCAGTCGGCCCTTACCGACGCTCTCGATTACCACCTGCCACGCGTTCGTGCTGTTTTGGCTCGCTGGTGGCGAACATTTCCAAGGCATGCTGTACAGCTTGGGTGCTGTATCGTGTTCTGTTTGCTTGTGCAGCCCATGTTAGCGATCTTGACAATCGTTGCCACAGGATTGATCTACTTGGTGTATCGTTCGCTGGATCGCATCAAGCGTTCCGCTCTGCCAGTGGTACGAGAAAGGGCTGGCCAGCTACGAGCTTCTATCGTTGACGATTGCTTACAAGGTCCACTTCGGCAATCTCACCACAATTCGGCAGCTAATGGGCAAGGCAGTCGGAACGAACGGTTAGCGGAGCAATTGGCTGGTTACCGTCGCGATGCGATTCGTAGCCTGAACAGTTCGAGCTGGAAATTACCAGTGCTGTTAGTTGTGTTTTCCTTGGTCGTCGGTGTTCTTCTGTTTTTGTTGGCAGTACAGCTGCTCAGCAGCGATGCGCGTTTTACGGTTTCAGGTGCATTTGTCTTCGCGTTGTGCTTCGTCGGCGCGGCCGTCAGTGCGGCTCGGCTGCAACGTATGCTGCGGGATCTAAAATCAATTGCGGCAGCTGCCGAGTCGCTCAACCAGTTCTTGGCGATTCCGGTTGAAGAGTTTGATGCGGAGAGTCTGAAACGTATTGAGCGAGTCGTTGCGGGAATTGAAATGGACCACGTGACGGTTCATGACAGTAGTAATCGCAAGTTGCTTGAAAATCTCTCGCTGAAACTTGAGCCCGGAAAGTTGATTGGCGTGGTTGCTACCGAGCCACTGCAAGCCAGAGCGCTGGTGGAGTTGTTGATGGGTTTCGGGCGGCCGGTAAGTGGACGTTTGTTGTTTGATGGAGTACCGGTCACCGATCTAGATCCGTCGACGATCACCAAGACGACTCACTGGATACCGCAGTCAAGCGAATTGCTAGCAGGTTCGCTCCGAGACAATTTGGCGATCGGTAAAGAACAGGATGCAACTGCAATTGTAGGCGCGTCAGGATTGACGGAGACAGTTCAAAGATTGCCCGACGCGTTACAGACTCTGGTTTCACCGCGCGACGATCGATTGCGAGGTGACGATCCGTTTCGAATCGGCATAGCTCGCTCGCTTGCTTCTGATGCTTCCGTGGTTGTGGTGGACGAGCCAGAGCGAACCTATGATACTGAAGGTGAACGCAGAACCTTGGAGGCGATTCGTAGCCTAGTCAGTAGTCGCGTCTTGTCAGTAGTTTTGCCACGGCGTCTACTGACGCTGCGGGAGTGTGACATGGTCGTTATGGTTAACGAACACACGGTTGTTGAAACGGGAACTCACAGCGAGTTGCTTCAACGCAATGAGTACTACCGGCACTTAAACTACTTGCGATTCAATCCGTTTCAAGCGGTCCGCTAGAACTCCGGTGCAGCGCGGTTTTCGGGTGCTGGATTCGTGAGACACCGGAAAACTTCGGGCTTCGGACTTGTCCAAACTCTGCGGTTTGCGTCGTGCAGATTGCATCGGGCTGGTTGCTGAAAACTCTAGACTACGAACCTCAAAATGCTAACCACAGAAGAGCGAAACGCACGGATCGAAGCGGCACTAAAGAAATGCATGCCGCAGGTCAAGAATTTCAGTCATGACGTGGGGTTGCCAACCCGTCCCGTGTGCCATCAACGGGGCATTATGACGGCATCGCAGATCGTGACCGGCTATCGTGAGGGGCATCGCAAGGAGAGTTTGAACGTGCAACCGAATGAAGTCGTCGAAGTGCTTGAGCGAGCAGGTATTAAGCGATGGGTGTTAATGGGGCTGTATGGCTACGTTGGATACTTAGCAATGCCTCGGGCAACCCAAGACGTCGATATTTTGGTGGATGAAGATGAAATTGATGCCGTGATTGAAGCCATCGTGGCACGCTGGCCAACTCTGCAGATTGACCGACAAGAAGTCGTCGTTCGTTTTCGAGATCCTGGCGAAATCGCCATCACGGGCGAAATGATGCAAGTCATCGATGCGATGCTACCGTCAAACGCTTGCTATCGCGCGATCCTCGATCGACATCACCGAGTGGATGAGTCTACCGGTCACCGTATTCCAGTGATTGAGGCTGCCTGCGCAAGTAAGTTTGCTGCCTTGGTTTCGCCGTACCGTGAGTGGGAGCGCAAGCAACAAGATGCAGTCGACCTGCGTAGCATCATGGGACCTAACGCCAAGACGCTGGAAAAAGCGTTGCTTCAGGAACTTGGAGATCTCGTTTATCCCGACGGCGGCCGGGAATTGCTTGAATTCCTTCAGCTGACGATCGACAAGAAGCCTTTCCCAATCTGAGTAACCTGCAGAGGCAGCCTATGCGGCTTGGCTACGAACGTTGGTCAGCAGGGTGCGGTAGCGAGTGAGAAGCTTGCGGATCAACATGAATAGGTAGCCGTTGACTGCCAAAGACAGCAAGCAAAACAGGCTAATCAAGCTGGTATTGTCCGTTCGTTGCGCGTCGTCAGAGCTACCGGCAGGTTTCAGGTCATTTGCTAGAGGATTTGCGTTTGATGGCGATGTTGGATTTGACGCGTTGCCGGCCACTGCCTGATTGTTTCCGTTGCCGGCTGGTAGCTGTGATTTCGGTGGAACGCCTGAAGCCTGGCCGCCAGCATACTGGTTGGCAGTCTGTGAACTGCCTTGATCGCCGTAGTTGTTTGCTCCCAGGTTGCCGTTAGCGTACTGTCCGTTTGCGAGGCGAGCGGAGGGTTGTGAAGGGTCGTACTGCGCTCGGTTAGCCGTTAGAGCCCCAGCACCCTGAGGCAACGCGTTTGTCTGCATCGCATTTGATTGGCCGTACTGCGAAGGAGCGGCGTACGGATTTGCTGGTTGGATTGGGCCGAGCTGATTGCGGCCGGGGCGCGTTTGGCTCGCGACTTGGCCTTGATACGAATCGCTT
>DNPC01000873.1:0-294 GCA_003501565.1 Planctomycetaceae bacterium
CGCCAGCGACGTCCACCGGCCCGCATTCTGCCCCGCGGGACGGGCCAGAAGCGGCCCCCGTTTGGGAGCATTGTTACCAGAGTATGGGTGTAACCGGCAAGATTTTCACACCGGTTGCCGTGATTGGCAGAATCTGCCTGAGGCTGCCGCGAACAGGGCGATTTGAATGCAGGATAAGGGTAAAACTCGCTTGATCTGAGTGTTGTCTGACGATAACTTTCTCGCTTCCCGCTTCGCCGCCGCATCCTGCGATGAACGCGAACGGGATTATTCCCCTGTAGCTCAGTTGGTAGA
>DNPC01000873.1:365-5654 GCA_003501565.1 Planctomycetaceae bacterium
AGAGCGAGCGGCTGTTAACCGCTTTGTCGTAGGTTCGAGTCCTACCGGGGGAGCTTTTGGTCTCAATCCGAACCATAAACCCTCGGTCACGTGTATTCGTGGCCGAGGGTTTTGTCGTTTACACGTCGCAAGATATGCATGCATGGATGAGTCGGGGGCAGTGCTTGACGAGGTTTTCAGTCCAGGAACGACTGTGAAGTAAGAGTTTCTCGCAAGAAATTGTGACCGCCGGGTATTCTCGCGGAATAAACAATAGAGCAGAGACTGGGGACGTCTCTCTAAGCCGGTTGAACGACCCCAAGAACTTGGCTCCACAATCTGACTCGACCAGGTTCACATTATTCATGCCGCCACCACAGGATGATACACGCTTCATTGAAGCTCTGACCCGCCACCAGCCCGCACTGGAGGCGTTCTGTCACGCGAATCTCGCAAATCGTGAGGATGCGCGCGAGGTGTTACAGGCGACTTGTGTGAAGCTGTGGCAAAAGGCGGCAGACTGGAACTCGGATACGGAATTCTTGCCGTGGGCATTCACAGTGGCACGATTCACGATCCTATCGCATTACCGCGACCAGAATCGCGATCGTTTGGTTTTTGACGAAGATGTCATTCAGGCAATGGCGGATGAAATCGAGGACGCCGCAACTGCATTTGATGACCGGCGCGAGGCGCTCGCCAGGTGTATGGAAAAACTCGATCAAAGGCAGAGGACTCTGCTACATGACCACTACACCGTCAGCCAAAGTCTGCGGGAAATAGCCGAAGCATCGGGGCGGAGCCTGAGTGCGGTGAAAATGACCTTGCTGCGAATTCGTCTGCAACTGAGTGCGTGTATTGAACGCGAGATGAGGACCAATCCATGATGGAAGAAAGACTTCTCAACTTGCTCCAGAAAGTCCGGGATGACGGCGACGAAGCCGCACGAACCGAACTGAACGAACTGCTGCGCAAACATCCGGAAACTCGAGCGGTCATGGCCAGCACGCTGGTCGATGAACAGGCCCTGGTCAGTCACCTGCGCGATGAATCAATTGTTTCCATTCTCGATGTGAAAGGAAGCGGAGCTACAGGTCAGCCGCCGAAGAGGTCTGCAAAGCGTCTCCTGGTTTGGCCGCAACAGATAGCAGCTGCTCTGGTGGCGGGTGCGATTGTTGGTCTGCTGGGAGTTGGAGTGGTCTGGGCCGTGAACTCGCCTCAATCACAGGCGAGAATGCTTCAGGTTGAGAACGGCGATTTTGAGGAGTTCTCAGGTCCGATTGAAATCGGCTTTCCGTCTCACTTTGGTCAATGGGGGGGCAATCCTGCCGAGGTGATTGAAGAAGCGGATGGAAACCGAATGTTGCGTTTTCTGAAAACCGGGGATGTCAGTGGTGGGCCTGACGACTTTGCTTCGAACTGCTCCGCTTTTCAGTTAGTTGATCTTGCGCCCCTGCGGCAGCAATGGGGAATGACAGCCCCCGAGACGCAGGTCACTCTCAACCTCTCGGCCCGCTTCCGCCGAAAGGCCGCTCCGACTGATGCCGAGCTACCGAAACTCACAGGAAGTTGCCGCATCTACCTTTTCAATGCTGAGCCCGGGGCGATCGGCAAAGGCTGGCCTCGTGTGATTCACGAGGAGGGCGTCGGATACGGTAAAAAGGGGATCAAGCTCGCGCCAGGAGATGAGCCAGCGACGGTTACCGCATCCTGCCTTCTGGAATCGGACGCGACGGTTGCACTCATCGTTGTTGTTGCAGGCACTCGCTCTCGTGCGGCTCCCATCGAATTGGGTGGTTACTTCGTCGATGACGTCCAGCTTACGGCGACCAGGCAACCGAACCTTCCCATTCACTTCGTGAAGTAGAAACCTTTTCTTTCGACTCTGCTGTCACGTACATAGATGTGACTCCGGACAATCTGAATTGGATCCATGAACCGTCGACACATACTTCCAACGCTAACGCTCGGCTTGATCGCAATACCATCCATTGTCCTGTCCGCTGACAGGCCGAACATCGTCATCATTCTCACTGATGATCAGGGCTATGCTGATGTCAGCTACAACCCGCACTCCCCGCCGGAAGTCAGCACGCCGAATATCGATGCCCTCGCCCATTCGTCCATCATCTGCACTCAGGGCTATACCAGCGGGCATGTGTGTTCGCCGACGCGCGCAGGCCTCATGACGGGTCGTTATCAGCAACGATTTGGAATCTACACAGCCGGGGAAGGAGGCTCAGGTGTTCCGCTCGATGAAGTGTTTATTCCTCAGCGGCTCAAGCCTGCCGGTTACGCCTCAGGTGCACTTGGTAAGTGGCATCTCGGACTCACTGAAGAGTACCACGCCATGAATCGCGGGTTCGATGAGTTCTATGGCTTTATGGGACGCGGAGCGCATCCTTACTTCGACCACTCAGACATGGATCACCCGATCTTTCGTGGCCTCACACCGATCAAAGAAGAAGGCTATCTCACGACTCGAATCACTGAGGAAGCGGTCGATTTTATCGACCGTCACAGCGAAGAACCTTTCTTCCTCTATGTCGCTTACAACGCGGTGCATGCTCCACCGGAAGCCCCCGAAGAAGACATCCGACAAATCACCGGGGACGAAACACGCGACACATTGATGGCGATGATCAAGCACCTCGACATGGGCGTTGGCGAGATTGTGAGTTCTCTGAAGAAGCACAACATCTTCGACAATACTCTGCTGATTTTTCTTACGGACAATGGCGGGTCCAAAACCATGCACGCCAACAACGCTCCGCTTCGTGGCTTCAAGCAGATGGACTACGAAGGCGGTATTCATGTGCCTTTCATTGTGTCATGGCCGGCTCAACTGGAAGGTGGGACAAAGTGCGACATCCCGATGTGGTCAATCGATCTGTTTGCCACGGCTCTCGACGCTGCCGGGCTTCCCATGCCAAAGGGAAACGAAAAGCCTCTGGACGGCAAGAGCATTCTGCCCGCCCTCAAAGGTGAAACCGACAAACTCCACGACGAACTGTATTGGAGTTCTGCAGGTGCCAACGGAAAGTGGGCCATTCGCAGCGGGAATTGGAAGCTGGTCGCAGAGAAAGCTCGTATTGAGCTCTTCAATCTGGAAAACGATCTCGGCGAAACCACTGACCTCGCCGCCAAACACCCGAAAGTCGTTTCCAGACTCACGGACCAATACAACGCATGGCTCGACGAGATGGCGGACCCGATCAGCAAGCAGGAAAAACGCTGGAATCCTGATGCGTCTAAACCAGCCAGAAAGATGTCGAAGGAAGAAAAGAAAGCGGCACGCGAGAAAGCGAAAGCCAAACGCATCAAAGAACGCGAAGCAAACAAGAGTAACCAAACTCCGAATCCATCGAATTGATCCGCTCTGAAGCTGTCCGTTCTTGTCGCGGAAGTCGTCAAGACTTTCGGGTTTTCAGCGCCCGGCCGAAACTCATGACGAGTTCAGCTACGACAGTCAGCTTTTTAGCGGTCGTTATCCAAGTGTCTCACCATGAAAACCATTACTGCAATTTCGATCGTCTGCTGTTGGGCTTTCGGTGCCACAGCCGCTCAGGCAGAGCGTCCGAACATCATTATGTTTCTGATCGACGATCAGAACCCGTCGAGCATCGCCGCTTTCGGGGGCGACACCTACACACCGAATCTCGACCGCATGGCCGACGAAGGCATGAAGTTCACACGAGCCTACGTCAGCAGCTCGGTTTGTACTCCTTCTCGATACAGCTTCCTGACTGGTCGATTCGCTGGTAACTCGCACAGCAGACTCTACGCCGAAGACGTCGGCGGCACAGAGAATCAAGGGCTTCCGAATTTCAATGTCGCACTGGAACGCGACAATATGAACGTCGGCAACGTTCTTCGTGAAGCCGGTTACACCACCGGATTCGTTGGGAAGTTTCATCTCACGTCCGAGTTGGACTTTCCGGAGTTCTACAAAGGCAGAAACAAATGGATCAACATCCCCAAAGACGCGAGTCCCGGCCCTGACACGTCGGCTCAGTTCAAACACAACGAACGCTGGATGCGTCGCTACCTCGAAACACTTGGCTTTTCCTGGGCGAAGAACGTCTACCCGGAGAACATTCATTCGCCCTATTCCTCGCACAACCCGGAATGGACGACGGTGGCAGCGTTGGAGTTCATTGAAGAGAACAAGGACGGCCCCTTCTACCTTCATCTTTGCAGCACGCTGCTGCACGGGCCGGACAAGTCCTGGCGAAAGTCCATGGACCATCCGCTCGTAACCGGAGAGGGAGAAGTCCAAAGTCTTCCGGAGGTCATGACGCCGCGTGCCGAGCTTCTCAAGACAATCGCTGAAAAGGGCTTCGATCCCGACAGCCATGTCGCTGGTGAAGCATGGATCGACGATTCACTCGGGGCCATACTGCGAAAGCTCAAGGAACTCGGAATCGACGACAACACGCTCGTGATCTTCGCGCCGGACCACGGTCGCGATGGCAAGGCATCCCTGTTTTCACACGCGAGCTGCCAGGTGCCGATGATCATGCGCTGGCCAGACGGAATCCCCGCAGGGCAGGTCTGTGAAGAACTCGTGCAGAACATCGACCTCGTGCCGACGTTCTTCGATCTGGGGCAAGCGGAGAAGCCGACGTCGTACCGAATCGATGGACGGAGTCTCACGCCGCTTTTCAAAAACGGAACAGCCGAAGACTGGCGGAAACATCTCTATCTCGAAATGGGAGCTGCGCGCGCAACGGTGACGAAAGAGTGGTCCTACATCGCCGTCCGCTACACCAAAGAGCAGATCGCTGCCATGAAAAAAGCCTCGCCGCAGAACCTGCCCAAAGCCATGTCCTACATCGGTCGACTGGGCATCGGAGTGAGAGGCGCAGATCGCCCCGGATTCTTTGATGAGGATCAACTCTACGATCTGACAAGAGATCCGAAAGAAATGAAAAACCTGGCTTACAAACAAGCCCAGGCCACTCGCGTCAGAGAGATGCGCGATTTCATGCAGCAGGATCTCGAAGTCATTGGTCGCCCATTTGGAGAATTCATTCCCGGAGGAAACGCCGCTCTGCCCGGACAGATCGACAAACAAATCGAAGTTGTGAAGCAACTCGACATCAGAGGCAAGAAGGTGACGGTGCCATCATCGTTGAAGGGGAAGGCGGCAGTTGCCGGTGAGCCAACTCCCGACGACAAAGCAAAAAGAAAAGCAAAACGCGAAACGCGTAGAAAGGCTCGCCAAAAGGGCAAACCAGACAATCAAGACAACACCGATCAATGATCCGGTAGCCTGACTCTCCAAGTCGGGTCGCCCGTTCTTGTGAG
>DNPC01000797.1 GCA_003501565.1 Planctomycetaceae bacterium
CTCGCTGTACAACCCAAAGTTCTTTGAATAGGAGCTGCACACGATGAACTCCTCGTGCTGCGACGCAATTGCCTTTAAACCTACTCGATCTGCTTCCAATCCATCGCCGAAGCCCTGGTAAGCAAAATCAAGCAGCGGCATTGCGCCACGCTGCGCTGTCAATTCGGCGATTGCCTCCCATTGCTCGGCTGAAGGGTCGACGCCTGTAGGATTGTGGCAACAGCCATGCAAGACAACGACATCACCTGGCTTTAGGGACCGCTCGAGTTGATCGATCAAACCATCAAAGTCTAGATTTCGCCGGTCGTCTGCCAAATACCGGAAATCAACCAAATTCAGGCCAGCTGCTGGGAAGATTGCCCGATGATTGGGCCACGTCGGATTGCTGCACCATACGTTTGCATTCGGCGATGTCCCCGCCAAGAAATCAGCCGCAACCCGCAAGGCGCCGGTACCTCCGGGAGTCTGAGCAACTGCAACGCGGTCCGAATCAACCAAGTCACCTAGTACTAAGTCGCGCGTTGCATCCGCAAATGCGGGTAGCCCGCCCATCCCAAGATACGACTTTGACGCTTCGTCTGCCAACAGTCGTTCTTCTGCCGTCTTCACGCATTCGAGAACGGGAGTCTTGCCAGTTGCATCCTGATAAACGCCGATGGTCAAGTTGATTTTGGCGGGACGTTCGTCTGTCTTGAAAGCCTCAGAAAGGCCCAGGATTGGATCTGGCGGTGCCGCTGACAACGACTCGAACATGCGCACGGTTCTCGGTTTTGGATTTCGAATGAAACGGCTGAAGAAACAGACATCGCTGACAGCAAGTACGGGATGTCGCCACTTCAGCTAGAGACTCATTTGGTACACGAACGTTCGCCACGAACTTGAACCATCCGAAAAGCATCACTGGATAGCGTTTTTTGTCTAGCGGGGATGCAGGCTTGCAACGGATTGTCGCCGCCCCAAGCAATGGGTCGTGCAGCTTCACGATACAAAAACAGCCCGGCGTAAACCGGGCTGCATTTTGTTGGCAAGTCTTCCTTAGCGGCGTTTAGCTGTCGGCTAGAGGCGGCTTCTTCTCAGTGATAACTTCGCATTCTTCGGCCTTATCGGCATTGAGCTGAATGTAGCTTTGCCATTCCTCTGGGACGTTATCCTCGTGAAATATCGCCTCTACTGGGCATTCCGGTACGCAAGCTTCGCAATCGATGCACTCATCGGGATGGATGTAGAGCATCTTTTCACCCTCGTAAAAGCACTCGACAGGGCAGACGACGACGCAATCGGTATATCGGCATCCCTCGCAGGGTTGAGCTACCACGTGAGTCATAGCGCGTGAAACCTTTCTCGCAGATTTAGTTTGCTAGCAAGCCAGAGGCATTGCAGGTGAATTGTTATCAAGTGCCGTATCGACAACAACAAAGTATAGCGTTGAACGATTCTCGTTAAACTCCCACAGCACCTATGCTTAGGAAGTAAACGAGACAAATTGGGACGGCCGATTGGGCACAGCCGGAGCAATAAACTGGCTCCATATTTGCCACCCTAAGAAGCGAAAAGACAGCCACATCGCTTCCGTCGGAATGCTAGGGTGACAGTCTGGCGATGTCAAGCTGCCCCAAGGCAAGATCGAGCCTAAACCTACACCGTTAGATGGGAGATCTCGCGAGCAAGCCTGCGGCCAGCAATTCAGCATACGATTTCCTGCAATGCCACAAGCGCTCGGGCTGCAGAAACAAGGCTCGCCGGCCCGTCGCAAACGAAAAACGCTCCTGAAGCGAACCGCAACAGGAGCGTTAATGAATCAATCGCAGGCTAGTTTAGCCGCTTGGATTACTTGACCTCTTCCTTGGTCTTTTCGTCCTTTTCCTTCTTGACGAGCTTGAACTTCGCCTTCTTGAACGCGTCTTCACCGAACAGCTTCGTCAGCTTGTCTTCGTCAGACATCTTCTTAGCTTTCGCCAAGCAATTGCCGCAGCAGAAGCCGACCTTAGCACCAGCCACTTCAAGCGTCTTCTTTTCGTCTATCTTGCCGCCGGAGAATGGGCAACCGCCTTGTTCGTACTGCTTAGTAGCAACCAACTGGTGATTCGCTGCTGGAGCCATCTTTTCGCGGCTCTTCTTGTCCATCTTCTCGTACTTCGCTTGGCAACCGCCGCAGCAGAAGAAGACCTTGCCGTCCTTCCACTTGGCCGACTTCGACGCATTAGCATCTTTCTTCGCAACCATGAGGCATTTGACGCCTTTGACATCGACTTCTTCCTTCTCCCCCTTGGAAGCAGCCCAAGTAACGGTTGCGGTAGCCACCAGTGCAAAAACCGCGGCAATTCGACTAAATCTACGATTCATTTGTGATCAATCCTGTTTTCGGGATCTGTTGTCGACCTTATCGGAGCCCGTTGTGCGCCGAATTACTAGTACATTCGTTGAACTTGACAAACTTTACAAGCGGTGTCAAGCACTTTCACCCCGGGTCAGCCCCCATTCTCGGGTGGTCGTGTTCGGCGTGTGAATTGGGTCACTCAACGTCATATCCAAGCTTGCGTAACTCCTGACTCAGAGCTCTCTTTGCGTGCTTTTCGCCATGAACCAATCGGATTTTGCCTGGCCGCGATCCCATTCCTTCTACGAAACGCAGCAGATCTGATTGGTCGGCGTGAGCTGAGTAGCCGCTCAGCTGGTGCGTTTGAGCACGAACTGCGTAGTCGCTGCCATCAATTTTGACGGAGTCGCCATCCTGGATCGCCCGACCCGTTGTCCCCTCGGCTTGATATCCCACGAAAACCACATCGGTCCGTGGGTCACCCAAAAACTCTTTCAAGTAGTTAACCACCCGGCCGCCCGTACACATCCCACTGGCCGCAATCACAATCGCCGGCAATTCAGATGACTTCAGGTACTCAATCGTATCGCGATGTTCTGCGTGGTTCTCGATATCGACCAAGTTGTCGAACACTAGGGGTGAGTCGTCAATCTTTAGAACTCGCTGTGCCTCTTCATCCCAGTAGGGTTGCAACGTCTTGTATATCTCAGTAAATCGTTGCGCCAAAGGGGAATCAATAATTACGTCAACATTATGCAAGAGTGAGCATCGGCGATCTTTGGACATCAAATCAAAGATGGCATTCATCTCGTAAAGCAACTCTTGGGTTCGTCCCACACTAAAGGCAGGGATGATCGTCACACCTTTGTTGTCCAGCGTTCGGCAAAGGACCCGGTGCAATTGCTCAACGCGACGATCGCGACCGACATGATTGCGATCCCCATAAGTGCTTTCCAAGATGAGTAGATCCGCCGATTCTGGGCTGCGTGGCTCCTTCAATAGAGGTTGGTGTCGACTGCCTAGATCACCGCTGAAAACCGTCCGTTGCCCGGCGTGTTCGAATTCAACAAACACGCTGCCAAGGACGTGCCCGGCTGGAGAAAATCGCAGCCGAACATTGCCGCCTACATCCTTCCACTCTTCCAGTGGAATCGGACGAATGTGTTTCCTCAAATCCAGCAAGAACCGTTCGATGAGCCGCTTATTGCGAGTCACGCCCACTTTCAATGCGTCTTCCAACATCAGCGGAAGCAGCTTTGCCGTCGCTGGGCTGCAGTAAATCGGCCCTTTAAATCCAGCTGCAATTAGATACGGGATGCGACCAACGTGGTCCAAATGCACGTGTGTCAGGACAAGTGCGGCAATGTGATCAATCGGGAAATCGATGTGGCTTTCGTCGTCACGACCACGAGCATCGGCACCTTGGAAAAGGCCGCAGTCGACTAACATGCTGCGCTGTGAGTCGAAAACTACTTCGTGGCACGAGCCTGTTACGCCCGTGTGACCACCATGATGAATCACTTCCACTTTGACGACTCAGAATGCTTTGAACAACTTGTAACTTCGGGTGGCCCCGTCAAAACGCCATTCTGCGCTAGACCCGCTGGCAATGCGATAGCACTTCCAGGTGTTAATATAGATCGGGCTCGTTGAGCGCCTCCCATTCGGCCGCCACCGCCCATCCCAGCAGCGAACCGCATATGAGGCAACATATCACCCCACCTATTAATGTCCGTCTCCAACTTGGATTGTGACCACCGGTACGAAGAATGATTGCTGGAGCAATCGCGCCCAGAGGCAACAGCCAAAACACTGCTTGTGGGATTTGAGAAAACGTGTTGACGTATGCCGTTAGCATTAGCGATGTCACGACAAACGCAGATATAACACCGACACTTGTCTCTGACGGATTTCTTTTTCCACCGCTCCACAGCGTATCAATAGCAAGTCCAATCAGGCTACCGAGCAAACAGGTTGCGATCATCGCAAACATCAGGCTGCCCGCAAGTGCTGATAAAGGAGCTGCGGTTGCAACGATCGGTAACCACACCAAGGTCCCGTTTGTGAGCAAAGAACTCGTCCGAGAAGGCTCCGCTGCCGCCTCCGAATCATCATCGCGGTGGGCAACGTCCGAGGCGGGGTTGATAATCAGTCCTGTTAGCGAAGCGGCCAGCATCGCAATTCCCCAGGTCAGCTGAATAAACAACCGGCGGTCATCAAGGGTTTCCCAATCCGGAACCAACACGAACATCAGGGCAGCCGCCCCGGCCGAGACCAAGGCAACGAACGCAATTTGCCCGTAAAGCGACCTTATCGAAGCGAGCACAAACGTGGCAGGAAGCGCAGCCACCGCAGACAAAAAGATCCAATCGCGATCGATACGCGGTACAACCGGCCCCAGTGAAAGAGCAAAGTAGCCTGCGGAAAATGCAGCAACCACTGTCAGTGCTTCCAGTGCGGAGTGCACCGGAGCCGGAAGTGTGGATGCTAGCACTCTTCTGCGGATTAACCCCACCACGATGACGATGACCGCGGGCATCACAAACCCGAGCACTATGTCTCTAAGCGTCACAGGCATGAATCAAAGAGACTCCCGATCGCAGCCATTTAGATTGTTGAGACTCTAGGATCTAGCTGCCAACGTTAATTGACATCTCGACCATGGGCTCAACTTTCTCTGTGTCGTAGTTCATGCCCCACTTGGTCCGGTCAATTTCGAACTCAGCGGACAGTGCCTGAGACTGAGCGTCGAACGTGGCCGGAAAACTAATCTCATGGGTTTGGCCCAGCATCGTCAATTCACCAGCGATCGTCACCGCATTGCCCTCTCCTGCTTCGATGCTGGTGCTTGTAAAGGCGGCTTTGGGATATCGCTTTACATCGAAGAAGTCCACCGCTTTCAGGTGCGTCGTCAATTTTTCAAATTCCGTTTCTAAACCGTCGACATCAATATCTACCGCGACGCCTTCGAGTTGATCCGCATAGACCAGCTTGCCACTGAACTTCTGGAATGTACAAGTTCGTGGTTTGGGATCATCGCCAGTGTGATTACCGACAAACTGGATTTTCGTATTGTCTGGCGTCAACGCGAGGCTGCTACCGCCTTCAGGAGTCTCCAACTCTGCGGCCGTATCCGCGCCATCGGTTTCGACTGAATCCGCGTCGATCGTTCCGGAGACCTCTACATCACTTTCCACACCGCAGCCCAGTGTGAAAGCCAATCCGAGCAAGCACAGCCAGGAACCCCAATTTCTAATTCGCATTTTCAGCCTCACCTTTTTGCTAAAGTTGATTTGGAACCTATCCGAAAACCCATTAG
>DNPC01000552.1:0-282 GCA_003501565.1 Planctomycetaceae bacterium
TGGTTGCAGGAACCTGTTACCGTACCCGCCGCGCCGCAAAAGGTTATTGCCGCCATGCTCTGATCTCCTCTTCGGTCGCGTGTTCGGACCCAGTTGTGATAAGCGATTGGAAAAGCCGACTGACCCGTTCAAAGCCAGCCTGGGTACCACATCATAGCGTTGCTTAGAAAGTAATGTGACAGTGTGGCTTGGGCAGCCCACAAGCAAACCTGCCATTGACGCGTCGCGCACACCAACCAGAGTCCACACCACCATGAAATCGTTTAACCGTCAGCCGGCAGG
>DNPC01000552.1:365-519 GCA_003501565.1 Planctomycetaceae bacterium
GCCGGCAGGCGTACGGCAAACAAGGCCTGGCGCCCTCAATGCGAAACGAGGCGCGCGCTGGACAACAAGGCAGCGTGCTTTGGAACAAGGACAGGATGCTTGTAGCAAGGCGAGCGTACGTAGAACACGGCGCGCGTACGCCTGCCGGCTGACG
>DNPC01000552.1:586-6768 GCA_003501565.1 Planctomycetaceae bacterium
TGCCGGCTGACGGTTAAACGAGACTATGCATCTGGTACGTAGGCCGGAACAATCAAGTGCATAGCGGCCTACGTGCATAATCCGGGTTAAACGATATCTTCGCGGCCGCTAATCTGCTCGGCTGAGATCTCGAGCAGCTCGCTGCGGTGCGTCGCCTTGTTTTTCACGACGTGCACATAGGTGCCAACATAGGGCTCTGTCACGCGCGCCTTTGCGTCCAGAGGTGCGACTATCAACAACTGCAATCCGAAACGATCGAACAGATCGAGCGCGTACTCGGCGTGCCCATCGTCGCTGCGCGAAAACATTTCATCGACCATCACAAAATGAAAACGATCACTCTGTCGAGCGTTCGGATCGAGATCGTATTGATAGGCAATCGCAGCGACCAACACCAAGAATGCAAGCTTACCTTTCTCGCCACCCGACTGCCCTGTTCCACCGTCGTAGTAGCTGCGAGCTTGGCCAGTTTCGGCCACGATCTCTCGGGCTGCGAAGTTAAACCAGTTGCGGACATCGATCACTTTTTGCCGCCAACGCTCGTTGCCTTCGTCGCGGAATTTGGCAACCAGCTTTTCAATCCGCACAAAAGTGGCTTCATTGGCCTGAGGCGTACCGTCGAGTGTACCTGTCAAGCAATTCGCTAGGTCGCGCCGAAAATCCTGCACTTCGCGATCCTGGGCGTCGCTGGGCTCCAGCCGCATATAGGTCCCGCTCTTCCATTCGAGCAGACGCAATGCAGTATTCAGCTGCTCTATCTTGTTCTTGATCTCCTCACGTTCGGTTTCCAACGAACTATGCAGCATGCCGACTTCATGCAACACTTTTTCGTTCAATCGCTGCTTGAAACGCGATTCGTACTTCGGTAAATCATCAGCGGCAATTCGCTGATAAAGTTCCACGAAACTCTCCAGCGAAGCCACATCAGCGTCCAAATCTGACTGCTCGTCTGGGAATTTCTTTAAGAATCGGGTCATCGCGCTGGTGACTTCTTTCGAAATCGGTGCGAGACGATCTGTCTGTTTATCGTAGTCACGACGCAGCAAGCGTTCGGTGTCCGCTTCCAGCGTTGCAAGCGTCTCGATAGACAGCTCTTCTTTGAGCAATTCCTTTATCGCGTCAAATTGTTCGCGATGTTGATCCTGGCGGCCGTTTACTTCGACTTGGTCGATCGTGCGCCGAGCATTGTTCAGAAACGCGGTTCCAGATCGCAGTTCAGATTCGTGCGTTGTACGACGAGCGATATGATCATCACGGTCTTGCTGGTGCCCGTCCACCTCAGCTTCCAACTTGGCCACTTGAAGTTTCAGCTCTTGCACCTGGTCGTTTGAGTTTTCCAGCTTTCCTTTTTCAAGCTTCAGCTGCGATGCTTCGTACTCGTGCTTTTCAAAATCGATGGTATCAAAGTCGCTAACCGCCAGAGCCTGGTCCAGCGACTCGATCGCCGCGCTGGCTCGGTCAATCTTGTCAGCCAACTCCTGTGACCTAGACGTTAGCTGCTGCACGTCTTGTTCCAGTTGCTGGACGCCTTCAGCGAGGGCAAGTCGCTTTTGGCGATTGTCCCAACCGAGCACAAACCCACGACGGTCGGCGGACAAACTTCGGTCATCTTTTTCGTGCTTGATCCCTCGGGACTTTAGGTGCCGATTCTTGGTCATCGCAGCACCGCGGGCCTTGGTGAACTCATCAACCGTGTCGCACGCCTGGTAGTCAAATCGCGATGCCACTTCGGCTTTGACCCAAGGCGTCAGCGCGTGACCTTCGCGGTAGGTCAACTTGTCAACCAGCGACGTTGCCTCCGCCGCAGTTCGCTGCATGGTCGCTTGAGCCACTCCAACCTTCAGATATACCAAGCGCTGGCCCTTGCCGCGATCGTCGGTCAGCCGATTGTGATCAACGTAACCCGCCACTTTGGCATAGATTTCAGCTGGAACCAACAAGCTTCTAGCAAATCCGTGCAACACTTGCTCGATGGAAGCCTCCCACTCGCGCTGTTGGTCCGCCACGCTAATCAACTCAGCCGCGAAAGGGAGATCCGATGGTGCCAGCCGCAACGTCTGGCATAGACTGTCGCGCATAGAGATCATCGATTGCGGCAGGTTGTTTTTGCGTTTCTCTAGGGCCGCAAGCTCTTGCCGGTCTTCAGCCAGCTGGCTGGATAGCGAGCCGATTTCGTATTTAATTTTGTCGTCTTGTTCTCGCCAGCTTCGCCGCTCGTTTACTAGTTTTGCCCGTCGATCTGAGATCGCTTGGCGTGATTTGTGGAATTGCTCTGGAGAAGTGATCGCAGGCCTTAACCCAGCAATCGCCAACTGATTTTGAAATCGTGTCCGCGCCTCAAGCTTCACGGCAGCAAGTTGCTGCGCCTGCGTAATCAAGCCTGGCAAAGCTCGCAAGCGATCGCCACCGGCCCGCTCGATTTCGACGTTGAGCCGAGCAATTTGGTTGCGTTTATCTTTCTGAAGAGCGTCGAGGCGCGCAATCTCGTCTACGAGAAACTGAATCTGCTGCCGCCACTTGCCGCACAGCGGCTCAAGCAGTTCCGTCGACTTGACCGCAAAATAGTATGCACAGGCATCAAGCCGGAGTCGTGCAGCAACCTGCTGCTTAACCCGCTCATGATATCGCTGCCCCGCATCTTTGATGGGTGCCAGCAATTCTTCCTGCAAGCGAACACGCACCAACATCCGATGGGCTTCGCTTAATTCACTAAAGTGCGTGAGCAGTCGTTCGACTTTGTCTTGCCATGGCTTCGATTCAAGCATATGTTGCCGGATAAACAGATCCAACCGCTGAACGTCCTTAACGGCCACCGTCTGGTTGAAGATATCCATTGCCTTGGCCCGAAAGCCGGTTTTGCGCTGGATCCAGTTGAAATATTGCTTGTAGCTAGTCGCTGTTTGGAAGCCTCGCTCTCGAAGCTGCCGCGCGACACCACTCGCCTCTAGCCCAGAAAGATCGCCAACGATGGTACGTTCGTCTTCCGTGTACGCGTACACCTTTTCGACGGAATTATCACTAGCCAGGTACAAGACCTGGCAAATCGTAAAGCTCTTCTTTTTCGTCGCGCAGTGAAAACTCGCCAGCAGCGCTGTGTAATGGCCTTGCGCGCTACGCAAGTACTGAATCTGCGGTCTACCACTGTCGCCAATAGTGCGATCGTACGCACCGCGAATGTAGGTCCGTTCATCGCGTTCATTCTTCATCGCACCGGCTGCGACGTTATAGTTGCGAGTCTGCGGACGAACCAAGAGCGTCAACAGAGCATCGACAAGCGTACTCTTGCCGCACCCATTTTCACCAACCAGCAACGTTGTCTGGCCTTTCGGTTGAACGGAGTGGACGGCACCATCGAACGTACCCCAGTTGTAGACCTCCAGTCGACTGAGCCGATATCCGTCCAGCGGCGGTCGCTCTTGGTCTGCCTGGTCTGCGAAAAGGTCGTTCATGGTTGCATCAAGTGGTTGATTCATAGGGTTCTGGAGGTGTGAAAGCCAGGCAACAAAAACACCCTCCTCTCGGGAGGGTCGGACTTGCGAGCCCTAGCGAGTAGGGCCGGGGAGAGTCCGAAGCTGCCAGGTATTCTGGCTAGTAACAACTTGTTGGAGCGCACTTTTCCGACGGGTGCATCCCCTCCCCGAACGCTCGTTCCTCATGTTCGACCCTCCCGAGGGGAGGGTTCGGCCGCCACGTTTGCGCCACGTCGTTCTTAAACATCTGTCGAGGCCCCTACTCTTTGGGTGCATTTCCTGGATTCGCCGCAGTCGTTTCCTTTGCGGCTACCTTCTCGGCCTCAGCGACCAGACTCTGGCGTAAACGCTCGAGTTCATCCAGCGGCAATCGCGCCTTGATGATCCGTCGCACTTCCCAGCTGGGCGGAGACTTTTCAAACTGCCGGACAAATTTCAAGTCCTCGAGTTTTCGAAGCGATGCACCCAGCTGCCGATTCAGCTTAACGTCGTCGACTTCGGCGAAGAAATTCCGCCAGAGTGCCAGTAAATCCGTTTGCTCAATTACGCAGCGTTCGTTCTGCAGGTCTTCTTCTTCGTACTGCCGCAACACATCGCGCAGCAGAACTGCCAATAGCGTTGCGTCATAACCTAGTTTTGTTCGGCGAAACAACCGTGGGACTGACTGGTAATCCGGTGGGACTTCATCGTCCTCTGGCTGCCGCAAATACGCCATCGCACTGGTTTCGTCGACGATCAGGTAAAGCCCCAACCGACCGAAAAATTCTGACAGCGGCGAAACGTTCCGCAGCAGAACTTCCCAGAGTGTCAAATTATCATCGTTGTACACAACGCCTTGCAGCAGCCGCACGGCGATCGGGCTCCATTCTGCTGGCGGCGGAAGCGCATCGGCGGCGGGACCAGCCGCGATTCGGTCTGCATCGGTTGCTGGCTGCAAAGTAGGTTCGGTGTCATTCATCGCGGTCGATTTCCTGCTGTTCTGGCTTTGGCGGTGAAGGTGACGCGTGGCACACGGACGCGCAGTCCTGCAAACTGGTCAGCCGTTGCAACAATTTGGATCACGTCATGCTGCTCGCGGTCAATTTCGTGACCATCGTCATGGGCAATCTGCACGTATCCGATCAGCTCCACGACGCCTTCGTCGGTGTTTTGCCGCGTGACCATTTCGGGAAGCGTCACTTGGCCACCGCCAAAGGTCGCCTCGCGAATCGAAGTGCGGAGCTTTCGCATGTCCAGCCGCCGGAGGCTCGCAAACTTCGCCGCCAGCTCACTGACTTTGTCGAGGTCGACAACATTCTCTGTCGGCGATTCGGTCTCAAACTCAGTCGCGGCCTTCCAAAAAGCTCGGGCCAGTGGGTTGTTTAAACTGGTTTCCGTTGCGATTTGTACGCCGATTTCTGGCGGTTCCTCTTTCAAGCGGAGGGCTGCCTCCTTGATATCGCGCAACACTCCTGTGAGCCGAATACGCTGTTCAGTTGCTTGAACGTCCAACAAACGGCGCAGCGTAGACGAGAGCCGCGCAGTCGTCCGCATGACTTTGTCCGCTTCTGCCAGGAGCGATGGAACCATGGATCGCACGCGATGCAGCGAGCCGTGCTGTTCTTCCAGGGCCGGTAGCTGTTGGACTTCCTCAATCGTCTTTCGAAGTGCCGCCTGTTGATTGGGTGAAAATAGAAACGCAACGAAGGCAAAGAAGCTCACGCCTTCATCTTGTTGTTTCAGCATATCCTCAGCGTCCAAGGCGTAGCCCAGAATCCCTCCGCGCGCGGCTCCACCGCCCGACTGTTGCTGCTGCACATCGCGAGTAATCGATTGAAAGCGCTCTTCGACCGCTCGAAAATCCGATTGGAGCGCCCGGAGCAGCTCAATGGCAGTTTGAAAACGCTCGCGGATTTGACTGGGGCGATAGACTTGCACGCTCTTACCCGACTGGATCGCCTCAATCTCTTCGTCGATTTGTCGTCGCTGTTCTCTCAGGTACTCAAGTCGTCGCTCCGGGTCAGCCGAAGCCCCCCGAACGACGTCCTCTAGTGTTTCAATCACTAACCGCAAGCGACTTTCGGTTCCGACCAGTGAATTGTTACGGCTGAGCACCGATTCAACAAAACGCAATGCGTCCTCAGCGAATCGTGTCAGTTGAAATTGCGGCTCCGAACTATTCGCTTCCAAGAATCGACTCAGCCAACCATGGTCGACCCACTGTGCCAGGTATCGTTCGGCCGGGCCAGTCATCACGTCGGGCTCGACTTCGTGCAGTTCTTCTTGGAAGCTCGACAGTTGGGACCGAAGCTCGGTTTGTCCGAGCGAAATCGTGTCGCCGGACTTGAACACTTGATTCAGAAAATCCACTACCAACGGCGCAAGATCACTCCGCAGCAATCTTGCTGTGGGCGATGCGTCAAAGAAGCTTCGCAGCGAATCACGCCGCATCGAAGCCAGGTAGCTACTCTCAGACATGCTCAAACAAAACCCCGAACCCCCCCGGCGGGCTATCCCGCTAACGATCGGCACAGATTGGGGAAGCTCGCTGGGAGTCCCCTGCCCCGAAGACAGTTACATATTAGTCTGAGACCGGCTCGGAGGCGTGCGAATTCGAGTATCCGGCCCCAAAGCTCGGCGGTCGCTCACCCGTCGCGGCTGACAACGCGTCATCAGGTGACGTCGATTGTTGACTGGCAGATTTCAGGCCGGGCAGGATTGGTTTCGACCTTG
>DNPC01000517.1 GCA_003501565.1 Planctomycetaceae bacterium
ACAGCGAATCAGAAGCGGTGCCGGAAAAAGAGCGAACAAGGTACCTTGGTTAGTATGATGGATGCTGGCGCCAGGCGTCACCTGCGACCGACCGATTTTCGCCACCCGACTCAAACCCCAAGGAATCCGATGAGACTTTTGATCGCAGTTGCTAGCTTGCTGTGCATTTCTGGCTGTACTTCGTTTTCGCACAACGCTTCGCGGATGGAAAGCCAGATCCTCGAAACTTCACCGCTACAGAAAATCGTGATCGGAACGTTCAACGGCTCGATCAAAGTCGAATCGCACGCGGAGTCGTCCGTGGCGTTTGAGGCTCATTACAAAGCCTACGCCAGCACCGAAGAAGGTGCTGAGGAGAATTGCCAGCAAATGGTGTCGGACATTGCCGCCAATGACGGTGTCTTAACTATTCAAGCAGTGAAACCAGCCGGTAGCTGGAGCAGTTCCACATCGTACGTTTTGAAAGTGCCGCCGACCGTTTCTCTTGAGCTCCGGACCAGCAATGGACGAGTTGAGGTTGGTCAAGTGGCCGGCAATGTTGCGATCAAGACCAGCAATGGTCGTGTCGAAGTGAAAGAGATTGAGGGCGATGTAACAGTTGACACAAGCAATGGTCGTATTGTTGCAGAGAACATACTGGGAACTGTCGACCTCGAGACCAGTAATGGCTCAGTCTCCTTATCAGGCATGCTCGCTGGTGCAGACAATCAAGTCCGAACGAGTAATGGTTCCATTAAGCTGGGGCTATTGCCCGAATCAGCGTTGACCGTCGCGGCCCAAACCTCCAACGGCAGTCTACGTTGCAACTTAGCCAGTGATGAATTTCGAGCGACGGGCAGCAAACGTAAGAAGACCTTTGTTGTTGGCGATGGTAACACTGACACATTTCTGAAGCTGAGAACCAGCAACGGTTCGGTCACGATCGCAACGGTCGATCCAGCCGAGGCTAGTGAAGTGATGCCAAGTGAAATCGACTCGAGTGATTTCAATAACACTGAGATTGCGCTTTAGCGCGGCGGCGGCGCCGTTGCTCACGGCGATCATTCAATCTTGAATACCGTGAGCGCTTGTTTGGCTTTCTGGCGATCGAAAGTCGCTGTTCTTTCCCGCCGTGATTCGTCGATCAAGAACCTCGCGAGACAAGCCTTGAAAGCGGTTTCTTCAGGGACGCGCTGGTCTCGCCCGACAGCCTGAGGGCTCCGAGCTTGCAACCGGGTAGAGGGGGTACAAAAAAAGGGCATCCTGAGCGTGCACCGCAGGATGCCCCCCTCGGAAGTTCTTTTGTTGCCCCTAAGAACTTCCTCAGTAACGGTAGCGCGCGTCCCGTCTGAAAGTTAGTATCGCACAAAACTCGTCTCAAGCCCTGGCGAAGGTGCGCCAAACCGAAACTTGTTCTAGCGGTTTGCGTAATGAAATCTTGCCTTTTGCGGCTATCCGCGTTACGACTTATGGCGACCTCTATCACCGCTGGAACGAGAAATGTCGCTTAGCCTAGTCGAAACAGCCCGCACCTATCGCGTTTTAGTCGTCGATGACGATCCCAATGTGCTTCCTTTGGTAGACAAGATGCTATCGATGGGAGGGTACCAACCGGAACTTTTTAGTTCACCGGTGGAGTTACTCAAGAGCATTCGTGAGGATGATGTTGGTTGTGTAGTTACAGACCTTGAGATGCCGGAAGTCACTGGCGCTGAGCTGCAAACAAGATTGCTTGAAATCGGCAGTTGTTTGTCCATTGTTGCGATCAGCGGGAAGGCGGATGTGAAGAGTGTGATCCGTCTGATGGGCCGCGGCGCTGTGACTCTTCTTGAGAAACCGTTCCGGTCTACCGAGTTGGTTTCCGAAGTGCAGAATGCAGTTCGACTCAGTCAGGAACGCTTCGCCCGAAAACAGAGAGTCATGGATGCCCGCAAGCGGATCAGCCTGCTGAGTGACGAAGAGATGGAAATCATGAAGATGGGGGCTCGCGGTCTGCCTAACAAGGCGGTGAGTCACGAGCTGGCACTTTCAAGTCGGACGGTAGATCGCCGACGTCAGGCCGCATTCACCAAATTGGCAGTGCGTTCAGAAGCCGAATTCGCATTGCTGTTGGCTACGGCGGAAGAGACCTTGTAGCCTGCACACGCTGAGTCGCAGTTCGTGAATCGTGCAAATTCTCGTATCGCGAACACCTCGCATATTGCGAATGAGTTTCAAAGCTTGGGGCGGGCTCAAGTCCTGAGACAAGCGATGGCTCGGACTCGTTTTTCGATTCGCGTGACAACCAGAGTAACCGGTTGTTCTCCCGTATCGCGAGAGTAGCGTTTTTGGGCCTGCGTGGCGTCGACGGGCGCCAGTCGGCATTTGACCTCAACGATTCCGGCTCCAAATTTTCGCAACCATTTTCGAACCTGGCGATCATCCCAAGGAATAACGTCGATTACCTCCAGACGCTGCGCAAAGGGACTGTCTATCGCGTCATCGGAGGTGTAATAGCCGCTATGATCTGCCAAGGCCTCCAAGCCGTGCTCGCGCGCCCAAGCTCCCTTTAAACTTGCCGCGCTCAAACAGGGATGTAGGTCGTAGAGGAAACGGAGCGGCTGCTTGCTGACTTCCGCCGTGAGTTGCGGAGGGCCTGTGTATTCAGCTTCGATGGGATAACAAAGTGCAGCACGATGTTCTCCGTGGGGCATGTCATCTGGACAGCAATTCCCCAACACCAGTAGCTGTTGTCGGCACTCGTCGTAACTGGAGAGCCAAATGCGTCGCCAGGGAACGGCTAGTTCCTCAAGCATTGGAAGCTGCTCAAGATCGGTGCTGATCGAGGTATCCGCTTGGGTGAATCTCGTCAGGGGGGCGAGCTTGATAACAGCCCCGTTCACGGTGGCCGCATGCTGGAGTAGGTCGGTTAGACTGGGATCGAATTGTTCGGCGTTGAGCGTCTTTTGGTCGTTGCCTGACACTGCGGTGCGGCGATCCGGGTCCGCATGCATCCAAGCTACATCTTTGGGAAAGAGGTCGGGAAAACGGCCAGCTAGGATGCTCACCTCATTGTGTGATTCACGCCCAATCTCCACATTTTGCGCGTTCATTTCGCCTAAACGAGCGTGGGTGTTGGAGAGCATTAGATCCAGTAGGTAGGGATCAGCATCCTGCGCGGTGATCGGACCACGTAGTGCGATCGCGGCGCTGTCGACTCCCGCGCCGCAGCATATATCGGCAACGTGTTCGCCTGTTGGAAACAGGGCAGCCTTGTATTGAGCACTCCACCAATCGCTTGCCTGGGCCAGACTTCGGTCCGTCCAAACCCAAGTCTGACCGCTAGGGAAACGCCGTCGCATTCGCCGCACAAATCCCAGCTGCACTCGCAAAAACTCGCGTGTCCATGAATCCTCTGTTCGTGCTGGCGGCTCAGTGCCGCGCAACAAACGGTGTGCGTCTTCTAGCAGCCAACGTCGCTGTGATGCCGTCAAGGATGGTAGTTCAGGCATTGGCACTTATTAGGCTGTGGCCAGCGGAAATTATGAGATGAGTTTGGTGCCAGTGCGCTTGGCTGCGGTGAACACTCCGGTCAGCAAGACCTTATCCGTCGTCCCAAACGTAACGATTAAGTGAGGACTAGGCTACTGCGGTGCGCAGATTGTAGTTTTCGCGGGCCGGGTGTCGATAACTCATACGCGTCGGTAGAACATCGATGCAATCTGGCGAACGGCTTCGCTGGAACAGTGGCTGCGGCAGAACGGCTTCTCTTCAAGCAGCAATTACTTGTTCGATCTTGCAGCCAAGCTCATCTGAGTTCAGATAGCTTGCGATACACGCTGCGGTCGCAATCATGCCTCAATGAGCCGTTCTGATGAGTGACACGATTTCCCCGTTTCGTCGTCCCTACACTGGCATCCTGCTCTTGGCCAGCGCACTGGGTGGGCCCTATTTTTTGTTCGAAACGGAAACCGGACGGTTCGTGCGGCACATTGCGGTTCCGAGCGCGACGAGCTCCGTGGATGCACCTCCGGAAGGGCACCTAACAAGCGTTGGGGGTTCTGCGTCTGGCGCCAGCCCGGAGTTCCCTTGGCAGAATACACCTGCTGCACCGGAAACGAATATCCTGAACGCGAAGCCAGATACTTTCCCCGCTCCGCCCATCGTTTCGCTTCCGGAGGCATTGAGATTCGACGTCACTCCCGCTTGGGTGACCAGTCGGTTTCCGAGGGTCTCCACCATCGCTGGTGAGCCGCAACTGGATGCAATGCGCGTCCCGCTCGTAACCGGTACCAGTCCGGGCGATATGGCAGGTACGCTCACCTACTACTTCGATGCCTACCAGCGACTTCAACGCATTAGTTTGCAATCGGTTACGGGCGATCCCAACCGGTTCGTATCGGAGCTTCAGCAAGCCTACAAACTGGAGCAACAGCCGTCACTTGGTGGTGCTTTGTATCTGATGAGCTGGAATGGAAAGGCGACGAGTGTATTGCGGATTTCACCCGCAGCCATCATACGTTCCGATTCACCCTATAGCCGCTTTGAAGTGTTTTTAGAGCTCAACCAGCCCGGATTGCAGTTCGGCCTAAGTCGCGAAGCAAACAGCCTACTGGCGGCCGGTCGTGCGACGGGGCGCTGGTAGTGGCGTGGTTGTGCCGCCAAAGCCTGCAGCGACGTTTCGGACGAAGTTGCGGCGGTGAATGCACTTACTTGTTCTGGCCTAC
>DNPC01000704.1 GCA_003501565.1 Planctomycetaceae bacterium
ACACGCCAACGGACTATGTGATCGACAATCTGTACGTCACCCGCGGCGGCGAAGGTGCGGCTCGCGATGCCAGGATTCTAACAGTTGCATTTCGCCACAGCGTCCCCGAAGACGCGCAGGTCGTCAACAAAGCACTCGTCGACTATTACCAACAATTCGTCAAGAAGAACTTTAACAAAGATGACGAGAGCGAGACGGTAGTGCTCATCGAGAAAGCCCGAACCGAGATCGAAGCCGAAATGGATTCGCTCGCTAGTGAATACAAACAGTTTCGTGCCGAGGCTCCGCTGTTGGCCAGCACCGAGGGTGGGGCCAACATCCACGCCGTGAGATACGAAGAGTTAGCCGCCGAACTTTCCACTCTTGAAGCGAGAATCGATGAGTCTCAAGCTCGACTAGACCTTGTCAAAGACGGGCTTAAACGCCTAGAGAATCAGGATGGCCCCGAGCTACAGAAACTTGCACTGATTGACCAACTCAACGCGGAGCGGCTGGGTATTCTTGTCACTGTCGAACGCGGTGAAGCCCAAACTGCCTCCTTCCAGGCCCTTCAGCCCGAACGCATGGCGGGTGCTCAGGTTGAGTACAGTTCGCTGCTCAGTCTGAAAGCAAAGCTCACTCAGGCGATGGCCGAGTATGGACCAAAGCACCCAGAAGTCGTGACATTGCAAACCCAAGTCAAGGAAATGCAGGAATTTATGCAGGAACGCGAAAAAGTGCTTGGCGTTGCCGATGACGAAGTCCCGCTCACTCCTGACGACATCATGACGGCATACGTTGGACTGCTGGAAAACGATTTGTTGGCTTTGAGGCAACAGAAGAAGAATCTCGAGCGACAGCAGGGCGAAGCCGAGTCGGCAGCCAGAGAACTGCTAGAACTAGAGTTCGAAGACGAGCAATACCAAAACGAGCTGCTTCGCCAAGAAGAGCTTTATGCCTCAGTCATCGAACGCATCAAAGACATCAACCTGAATCAGGGAGTTTCGCCGCTGATTCAGGAAGTCGTCGAAGAAGCGTCGGAAGGCGAAAAAGTCTCACCAAGTGCGCCCATCGCCGCGGCCATCGCCATGCTGACTGCGATGCTGCTGGCGGGCAGCAGTATCCTGGTTGCTGAATTATCAGACAAAGCCCTGCATAGCTCTGACGATATCGAAGAAGTTTACGGAGCACAGGTACTTAGTAGTGTTCCCGACTTTGAACGTGACGCGGAAACACGATTGGCGATGAAACGCGTGGCAAAGTCCAAACCAGCGATTGATTCCACAATGATTACTTTCCACGATTCCAAATCGCGGATCAGCGAGGTGTTTCGGGGAATTCGCACGCAGCTGCTATTCCAGCTTTCCAGTGGCAAGAGAGTGTTTATGGTTACCAGCCCAAGCCAGGGCGAAGGTAAATCGACTACAGGTGCAAACCTAGCAATTAGCCTGGCAGGTACCGGCAAGAAGATTGCGCTGATCGACTGCGACATGCGGCGGCCACGCGTACACGAGATTTGTGGGCTATCTACATCACCCGGCGTCTCAGACCTATTGTCCGGTGACGCAAGCATCGACGAGTGCGTGAAGGAGTGTGAAGTAGATGGTTTGTCAGTGATAACGGCTGGTTCTCCCACCGATGTTCCCGCAGAACTCCTTTCGAAGCCTGAATTCGAATCACTTGTAAATGAATTGCATGACAGGTTCGATTTAGTCATCATCGACTGTCCGCCGCTTCTGCCTGTTGCAGATCCTGCAATCGTTGCGTCTCACTGCTGCGGAGCCCTGTTAGTAACCAGCCTAGGCCCCGATGCATACCCGAAGGCCAAGCGCGCCAGCGAAATCCTCGGTGGCACAGAGGTTGACGTGGTGGGAGTCGTCGTCAACAAATCCGGCACCAAGGGAATCGGCTACGGTGACGAAGAATATGGCTACAACAGCGATTACACCTCAAAGCAACCCGCGTGATCATGAAATCGCATATTCGGTAGTTGCACCAAGGCAATGCTAGTTCACGTTCTGCGCTTTTGGTTGTTGAACTAGCTGCGATACAACCGCTCTCGTTTTCCTGCTAATTGTCTTGTGTTTAGTGCTGGCCGTTTCTAATCCCCAAGCGGCCAAAGCTAGTCCACCGTTTGTTGTGTAGCTCGCTCGCGAATCATACTAAGTGTTGCAACGCGGATTGGTTCTCCGCCTGTGATCACCCAGATCGAGCTACACGGCACCCCACCCCTCCAAAATAACCAAAAATAAATTTGCGTCGTTAAGGGCAGCTTCCCTAACCTTGAGGATAACTCGCTGGCTCCTGTGCCGTCAGTCACGCCGACTACACAGGATGGGCAAGCAGGAACCAGTTCTTAAAAGCTGGAATTCTTACCGAGCCTTGATAACCTAGCCAACTAGACCGACTTCTCTTGACCCGCAAACGCCCACAAGTGCCCCTGTGATGCCCAGCTCGCCCGACTTAACTAGCCCCCCCGAGACGCTAGAAACTGCGTTACCGCTTGCACCAGCCGACTCATTCGCAATTCCGCGGCCGCGGCCAACTAGGAGCTACCTTCCACAACTGCTACGCGTGGGGCTGACGATTTACGCGGCCGATTTGCTCGCAGCAGTTGTCGCCCTCACCGGCGGCTACCTCCTAGTCGCGTTCGCGATTGGGAAGGAAATCAATCATTTCGCTCCCTTTTTGGCAGTCGCTGCTACGTTTTACAGCCTGGGGTTTTGGGCCTCGGGAGTGTACCCTTCGGTAGGCATGCATCCGGCTCGCGAGCTGAAACAACTCTTCCGTGCTGCCCTTTGCTCAACACTGGCAACAGCCCTCGGGCTACTTCTGTTTTCCAATTTTTCCTCTCCCTACCTCTGGGTAACTGGTATTGCTTTTCTGTTAATGGGCATCACCGTTCCCGCCGGACGAAGTCTCGCCAAGAGTTTAATGCGGCGTCTCGATCTGGGTGTCCCGTTCTACTTCGTAGGCAAGCGAGCCGATATCCAGCAGGTGCAGCAAGCGATGGGTTGTTTCGGCTGGACGATGCTACGGGCGGCCGGTCGCTTCGGCCCCGCGGAAGATCAAACTCAACAATCGGGCGTGCTTCCTCCCAAACAAGAAGTTGAGTTCGAGCGCGCCGTGCCCTACATGGGCGAAATCAATGATATTGTTCGTGAAGCCGAACGAAATCGAGTTCACTGGCTGTTCGTGGTCGGAGAAGCAGCTCCGTCGAAGAGCTTGTTCTTTCATTTCCCTGAAGTGATTTGGATCAACCCCAAGCGATCTAATTTGTGCGCTGGCAGCACCATCATGTCTTGCGGCATGGCCAGTGGCGTTCGAATCGAAGAATCGCTGCTGCTTCCAATTCCGCAATTCCAGAAACGCATCGTGGACTGCGTCGTTGCGGGAGTGGCTCTGCTCGCCCTCAGTCCGTTGTTTGCAGTGATCGCGACGCTGATTAAGCTATCAAGTCCTGGCCCGATTTTCTTTTCGCATGAGCGGATTGGTGCAGGCGGTCGTTCGTTTAAGGCTTGGAAATTCCGTTCGATGGTGCCTGATGCACAAACAGTGCTTGCTAAGCATCTTGCCGAGCATCCCGAGTTGCAGGCCGAGTGGGATAAGGACCATAAGCTCAAGAACGATCCACGCATCACTTGGATTGGCCGCATTATCCGCAAGACCAGCCTCGATGAGCTACCCCAACTTTGGAATGTCTTCGTCGGTGAAATGAGTCTTGTCGGTCCGCGTCCAATCGTGAAAGAAGAGATCCAGAAGTACGGTGAGACCTTCCGGGATTACCTTCGGGTAACACCTGGCATTACCGGACTGTGGCAAATCTCTGGCCGCAACAACACCACCTATGCCCAGCGTCTTGCCTACGACGAATTCTACGTACGTAGCTGGTCCCCCTGGCTCGATCTCTACATATTGATGCGAACGGTGAAGACGGTTGTCTTCTGTGAAGGCGCTTACTAGTTGTCGATCGCAATTTAGATTCACGTGAGGCTTGAGATTGGGCGAGCAGGCAATACTTGCAATTATTGTCGTTAGCTGTTTGCTGCAGCTGGGTATTTTCATTGCATTTTCGATAGTTGAAAAAACAGCTGTAAACGTCTTGGTCTATAGCTTTTTGGTTGGGCTCCCCATCAATTTCATACTGCCCTTCTTTCGTATTCAACTGCTCGGGCCAAGCGGAAGTACGTTCGGCTATTTGGTTGCATTCTTCACACTCAATCTAATGACCGCCTGCCTCATTGCTGGATATTGGATGTCTCGAAAGGTGGAGGTCAGACTCTTCCCCGCCTATGCCAAACGTTGCCCCCCGATAATCGTTGCGTGCTTTTTTGTCGTTTCAATTTTGCTCTACCTACCTATTTTGAGAGAGTCGAGCATCAGCCTCGCGAATCCTGCCGACTGGTTGCTTCAAGCCCGAGAAACATACAAATCAACTAGGCAAGGGTACGGTCTATTCGTGTTTGGGTCTGAGCTTCTTTTGCTCTCCGGCGTGGTGCTTGCCTTGTTTAGCACTTCGCTCCGGCGTCAGATTGTAGTGTGTGCCTTCGCTTGTTGCCTTTGCCTGCTGTTTGGTAGTAAGCGAAACGTTGTAGTCATTCTCTGCCTTTTGCTTCTGCATAGTGTATACATCAGCGGTCATCGTATCAGCTTCTCGAGATTTCTGCCGATTGCGACTGTGGCTGTAACGCTCTTGCTTGCGTTCTTCTATTTTGCATCATTCGGACAAGCCGCCCGCAGCCGCGATGGACGAAGCCAAGCTCGAGCTCTTTTCGAACGAGTGGTCAATTACTCAGACCTGACGGACAATGTTGTTATGGTTATCGACCATTGCAACTCAGTTCCGATAGCAGGTGGGAGAATCGCATGGGAGCAGTGGTTTTGGGGCCGGATTCCAAGGAAACTTTATCCTGCCAAGCCCGAAGTCTTCGGAGTCCGTAGAATCGCAAGTGAGTTTTTCCCAGAGGAAGTCAGCGAAGAATACTTCTCACCAAACTTTGGAATAGGCATCGAGTTTCGAGATTGGGGCATGCTTGCGGTGCCGTTATTGGCGATGTTCTCCTTCGCGAAGGGAGCTTTTCTCCGAGTTGTTGTTACTAGCTGCAGCTCTCATTCAGACATTGGCTCGTTTGTAGTGCTGGCCTTTCTCTGCGGCGTACCAGTCCTCGGGATTGGCGGAGTAAATGGTTTGTTGCTCGAAAACTATCTGATCGGACTTTCTTTGGGTCTTGGCGCGTTGGCGTGCACTAGGCTGCGATACGGCAAAACTAAAGGACGAGAATCACGTGACTAAAGTACTTTTTGTCGTTTCCAGCCTCCGCATTTGTGGCCCCGTGGTTGTGCTTCACGGAATCGCCCAACATCTGCGTGAGACAGGTTTCGAAGCTTCAATCTTAACTCTTTCACCGGAGCCCAAGTCCTCCATGCGCGGTGATTTTGAAGCTCTCGGTTTCGACATTAGCTGCCTTGGACTTAAGAAACGTAACCCCTTTATCCCCTTGCGCAAGATCAGAATGCACATCGAAGAGAATGGAGTTGATCTCCTCCACTCACATGGGCCGCGGCCTGACTTGATCGCAAGTAAATTGAGGAACTTTCTTCCAGTTGTTACCACGATTCATGGGAACCCACTCGAAGACTATCCGCTTCGTTTTGGAAAAGTCGCAGGGGGCCTAGCTGCGCGTTGGCATCTAAAGTCACTCAAAGCGATTCGAAACCGAGTTTCCATCTCTAAATCCGACGAGGCATCTTTGGCCCGTCGCGCTGGCTTAAGTACAACGGTTATCAATAATGGTGTCGACCTAAACGCACTTAGTTCAGCAAGCTCCGCAGAAAAGTCTGCACTAAGGCACCAACTTGGAATCAGCTCGGATGCTCCGGTGGTTGTGGTTGCCGGAACTTTTTCGCCTCGGAAGGATCAAGCGACCGCGATTGAAGCGTTCAAACGACTGCCTGCGGGATCAGCGAGCCTCGTGCTTGTGGGTCACTCGGGACCATGCTTGCAACAGTGCAGGGAGGCTGCCAAAGGCGTTGGAAACCTCCACGTTCTTCCTGATGTAGAGTCACCAATACCATTCATGCGTCTTGCGGACATCTACCTTTCTACTTCCATGAGCGAGGGCTTCGGGCTTAACGTAGTCGAGGCACTTGCGTGCGGATTACCTCCTATCTTGAGTGACATCCCACCACACCGTGAGCTGCTCGAGCCGGGACCTGGATTAGCAAAGTACTTTACGCCAGGGGATGCGGACGAGCTAGCAACCCAACTGCTTAGAGTACTCGAATCTCTGCCTTCGGACCCAACTCGGTCCGTAGAGATCTCGCAGAGTTACAGCTCCAAATTAATGTCACAAAGGTACCAACAACTCTATCGATCTTTGGACAAGGCAATTGGATGAGTCATCACTCGCGAATTGAACAAGCAATTGCTTCGGGGATCGGTAGATTCCCGGCCTTGAAACGACATGCCAAGTCATTCTACAACTACGCCCAATATGCCGTACGACGGAAACGCGGTTTCTCGTACGAAGTCTTGGAAGAGACTTCTCTTACGCAAATTGGTGAGCACGGCGAGGCCTGTTTCGTTGGCTACTTCGACAATTCTCCCTGGAGTATTGATGGCCGCTGGTTTGCATTCTGCCGGACGGCCTCAGATTCAATCAACTTGGACGTTGTACTGTCAGATACAAGTTCGGGAACGAAACGGGTTGTCTCACCATCAGAATGCTGGTCGCTTCAACAAGGTGCGCGGTGTCACTGGCTGAACTTAAACGGAAAAGACCTGCTTGTATTCAATAAATTGCAAAATGGATGCCTTGGTGCGTATTTTTGCGCCCCAGAAACTGGCGAAACGTACTGGCGGCCTTTCCCAATTCAGTCAGCGCCAAAATCCGGCGGTACTTACGCGTCAATCAACTATTTGCGATTGACCGCCGCCGGGAGCGAGTACGGCTATGATATTGAAGCGACAAACTTCAGTCACGATATGCACACAGATGAAGATGGAATCTGGCTTTGCAATGCTCAGGCAAACGAGGCCAGCCTGCTTGTGTCCCTAAAACAGTGCATTGAGTTTAATCCGATCGCTTATTATTGGGATGGCGTACACTTTCTTAACCATGTCACCTTTTCGCCCAACGGTAAGCGTCTGGTTTTCGTTCACCGGATCGAGTCAAGACATGGGCGCTACACTCGTTTGTTTGCGACGGACTGTAGCGGCAGAAATATCGGTCAGCTAACTCTATGTACCGACGATGGCTACGTTTCACATTACTGCTGGCTGGATAACGACCGCCTCTTGGTCTATGGATTGACTGAACCGAGTAGGCGAGGCTATTTCGTTATCAATACGCACGAACAGAACGGCAAGAAGGAGCATTTCCACGAAATAAGTGGCTTCGGTGACGGACACCCATCTCTGCACCCCGGTGGCGAATGGATCGTTACAGATACTTATCCGGATCGTGCGCGCCAGCAACACTTGGTACTTCTGAATCTTAGGACACGGGAGAAGGTTGTCGTAGGGAGCTTCCTTTCCCCCTTAAAGTTTCAACATGAAAACCGGTGCGACCTCCATCCGCGATGGTCAGCCGACGGCAGGGAGATCTCTTTCGATGCAACCCACAGCGGTATCCGAAGCACTTACATGCTAAATGTCGCTAGTATTACGGGGAAAGCCTAATGAGTGGCATGCCGAAAGTCGCAGTATTGATGTCCGTGTACAAGAATGACCAGATCAGTTGGCTCAACCAAGCATTGGACTCAATTGCCTGCCAATCGTACGGCTCTGAAAATATTCGACTCTATCTTGCCGTTGACGGTCAAGTGGGAAACGATTTAGAAGATGTTCTTGCTTTGCGCAAAAACGAGATTCATAAACTCGTCCGAAACAATGTGAATAGAGGCCTTTCGAAGACGCTAAATTTGTTGATCGATTCACTCGAAGACGAAGTTCTTGCGTTCCGGATGGACGCCGACGATGTGTGTATGCCAGACAGATTTGAGATCCAGGCTAAATTTTTGTTGGAGAATCGTAACATAGGCATCGTCGGCTCTGGCTGCACTGAAATCGACGAAAATGGTGTAGCGCTGAGGGAACGAACATATCCAGAACACGCAAGTGAGATTGAGAAATTCGCGTGCAAAGCTAATCCCATGTTACATCCGAGCATGTGCTACCGTTGCGATTTATTCGACGAAGGCCTCAGATATCCAGCGAACTATCGACTAAGCCAGGACTGGGCTTTAGTATTTGAGGCAATTCGGCGAGGGATTGTGCTCCATAACATACCCAAAAGCCTGATCAATTGGAGGTTGTCCAGTGACTTTTTTGCCCGCCGAAGCATAGAGCGATCTTGGCAAGAGTTCATTATCGGAATGGGTGGGATTTACAAGATTCGGAGAATCAGCTGGAGGTACATCTATCCCTTTGCACGGCTAGCATTCAGACTACTCCCAACTCCAGTTGCAAAGTTTGTCTACGGAAGCCAGTTGCGGAAGAGCTTCTTGAAATAGTTCATAGCATCAATGATGTTGCAAATTTAGGATAGCGTCCTTATGACACCGAGAACTACTCACCTATACATTGTTGGCACTCCTCGTTCAGGCACCACACTGCTGGCCGCTACACTGGATAGACATAGTAATATTGCTGTCACACCAGAGACGCATTTCCACACAGACTTCTGTGAGAAGAATGCTGGATTATTCAAAGGACCGCGTGAACACTTGGTTGAAACTTTGCTCAATGACCGATACATTTCCGATCTAAGACTCGACCAAAATTCTCTTGTTGAGCAAATTGGGCAAGACTGGGAAGACCCCGCTAGCGTTCTCCGAGCTCTTATGGACACTTACCGTCGCGCGAATGGGAAGAGCATTGCCGCAGAGAAGACTCCTGCACACCTCCATCATGTTGAGAAGCTGCTCGAAGGTAGTGAGACTTCTCGGGTCGTCTGCATCGTTCGTGATGGTAGAGATGTAGCAATGTCCCTGTTAAACATGCCGTCTAAACCGTTCCCTTCGCTTCGACGGCAAGCTCTACTTTGGAAGCATGACGCACGTAAGATTCAACTGTTCGAGAAGACAATAAGCGATCGTTTCCTCCGAGTACATTTTGAGGACTTGGTCTCTGATCCAGTGCCGACGCTGAAAAAAGTAGTCGAATTTGTTGGAGTGGAATTCGAACCCGGACAGACTGATTCAAGGAGGGAAGTTGGTGTAGTTCCAGACTGGGAAGCTGGTTGGAAAGGTAAAGTCAACCAATCAATGGACCCAAAACGATCGCAAGCTTGGAAGAACTGGCCCGATGCTGACTCGAAACTAGATGTTCTGAATTCCGTAGTAGGAAAGGAGCTTGTCGCGCTTGGATACGAGGATTCAACTCCACTGCCTCTGAGTAAGTTTTCCCGGCTAAAGAACACTACTTTAAACACTATCTATGCCATCCTATTCACCCCACGCCTTAGCTCACTCCGGCGGTCGTTCAAAGATCGAATGAAACTCTGGGGCTTATGGCGACTCTTCCACCGTTCTGCGGACACACATCAAGCTAGCAATGCGTAGTTTATTGCGTCGCATTTACAACGGGAATTCAGAGCACCGGCAGCTCGTCGGGAGTAGTATCGTATCGCTGGCTCTAAAGCTCTTCGGCGGATTAGCTGGCGTATTGATGACCGTTATCGTCGGTCGCACTCAGGGTGCGTCAGGTGCGGGGGTGTTCTTTGTAGGCCTTTCGATTACGTCCATCTTGGCTGCTGTCTCCCGATTCGGCCTCGATCAAGCTGTCACAAAGGTCGTGTCATCCAGCGCAGCAAACCAAGACTGGCAAAAGATCAATACGGTCTATCGAACTAGCTTGGCCTACCTTATCGCTACATCCGGTTTACTTTCCGTATCGCTTGCGCTGGCTAGCGTTACGATTGCTCCAGCGTTCGTTGGGGACGACTTAGCAGCTACCTACGCATGGATGTCTCTATCAATCGTGGCATTTTCGCTCACTTGGATCCACTCCCATTTCTTCCAGGGTCTCGATGAAATCAAGTGTTACCAAGTGTTCCAAAATCTTGGGCTTACGACGATTTTTGTATTCATCATCCTGCTATTGAGCCTTCTACAGATCGGTACGAGTACAGTCCAACTTGCGATGGCCTATACAGGAAGCACGTTTCTCACTGCATTGGCAGCTCACGTTACGTGGCGTTTCCGGCATCCTTGGTACAACGGTAGGGTACCACTCGCCTCGGTCAAAGGTAAATTCGCAACTCTGGCACCGTTTTGGGGAATGAGCGTCCTTTGGCAATTGAATATGTGGTTTCCCCAGATACTGCTAGGGTTTACAGCATCACCGCTTGATGTCGGTCTTTACAATGCTGCTTTCCGGTTTGCAAATCTAACAACTCTCTTCCTACTGGGAGTCAACAGCGTGGTGTTCCCGCGGTTTGCTGCGGCATATTCGCGCGGAGACTTTGATAGACTAAAACGGCTAGCTTTCTCGAGCACTCGATTCATGACAATTCTTGGAACACCAATTGTTATCTTCCTCATACTATTGGCCCCACAGATTTTGTCATTATCAGGGGAAGAGTTTTCAGCTGGTGCTCCTATGCTTCGCATAATTTGCGTAGGGCAGTTTTTCAACGTCGCTACGGGCTCGGTCGGCGGTTTGCTAAACATGACCAACAATCAAGGCGTGGCCTTTCGATGCAGTTTGCTGGCGTTCATCGCCATGGTTATTCTCGCCGTTCTTTCGGTTCCCTTTGGTGCAAACGGTGTTGCTGTTGCGCAAGCTATTTCACTTATCGTGTTGATGGCTGGATTCTCGATTGCGAGCTATTCGAAGCTTGGTTTTGCGCCAATTATGGGCCTCTTCCAGAAGTCTACCAACGAAGCAGAGAACTCTTTCGTTCGTTGAACGCGAAAAGACCGATGCAGCACTCACTAATCTCGGGCATTACTGGGCAGGATGGTTCTTACTTGGCGGAGTTTCTGCTGGGGAAGGGGTATGTGGTTCATGGGATTAAGAGGCGGACGTCGACGGGGAATGTGGGGAGAATTGAAGAGGTACTAAAGGGGCTGAACGAAGAGGCGAGGGCGAGGTTGGTGCTGCATGATGCTGATCTGTCGGATATGGGCAGTCTCGTCAGAATTATGCAGGAGGTGCAGCCGGAGGAAGTCTACAACCTGGCCGCACAATCGCATGTGAAAATCTCTTTTGATCAACCCGCGTACACCGCCGATGTGGCAGGCGTCGGTACTCTACGGTTGCTCG
>DNPC01000554.1 GCA_003501565.1 Planctomycetaceae bacterium
GAATTTGATGCAGGCTTGGCGTCGGACCAGCGACCAGCGAGGGAGTCCCACGAGGATAAGCCTTAGGCTCTAAGTACCAGCAGTGGCTAATTCGTCTTGAGGACTGTTCGCAAACACCGTCGTATCGGCACTTGCCGCTCCCTCATCCATAAACTCAGTGTCGAGTTCAAATTCGGACAAGAGTTGACGGCAAGTGATGCGAGACGACTCGTAGATTACGGGCAACCCGCTCCCCGGATGCGTGCCACCACCAACTAGGTAGACTCCGTCAAGATCTTCAAACCGGTTGTGCGGACGCCGATGCAACATCTGTCCGAGATTGTGAGCCAGGTTGAACGTCGCTCCCCTAAACAGGCCGAAATCTGACTCCCAGCTTTGTGGAGTTATGATCTTCTCGGTGCGAATGTGTTGTTCGATGTCGGTTAGGCCAACCTTAGGTAGGTTCTCGAGGGCCTTCTTGCGGTACTGCTCGATGGTGCTCGCGTCCCACGTCACAGTGGCGGTGTCATTTCGATGTGGCACTGGAACAAGAATATAGACTGAACTCTGGCCTTCAGGGGCGAGCGTACTATCAGTCACACTTGCATTCTGAACATAGAAGCTGGGATCTTGCGGGAGCCGGAAGTCCTCTTCGATTTCTCTCAGGTTCTGCTGGTAGTCTTCAGTGATATGAATGGTATGGTGGGGCACGTTGTCGTACCGCTTGTCCAGCCCCAAGTACATCATGAACGTCGAGCAGGAGAATTTCTTCTTCGAAATCTGTTGATCAGTCCACCGACGCCGCAAGCGGTCTGGAACAAGATCCCGCATAGCGAGAGCGAAATCCGCATTGATGATGACCGAGTCGGCCTGATACTTGCCTTGATTGGTCACAACTGCGGTGGGGCGTTTTCCTTGAAAATCAAAGCCGGTGACGGCCTCTGATGTCCGGATCTCAACGCCCATATCGATTGCGATTTCCGCCATCCGCCGGCTTACCGCACCGCATCCACCGTACGGGTGGTAGACCCCATACTCGTACTCTAGATACGAAAGGATCGAGAACAGGCTTGGGCACTTATAGGGAGACATACCCAAGTACTTAGACTGGAACGAGAACGCGATTTGTAGCCGTTCGTCCTTGAAGTAACTTGCCAACTGATCACCGAGCGACTGCCACGGCGCCACATGTGGAGCGGCACGCAAGATGGACGGCGAGACGAGATCTCGCATGCTGTTGAAAGGCGATTCTAGAATCGGGCGGAATCGTTCAAGTTTTTTTCGATTATCGCGAAGATAACGTTCAACCGAACCAGCATCCTGAGGCGACAGCGCAACTACTTGTTCTTCCATGCGCTGGAGGTCGTTCGTTGCGTCCAACTGTCCCCCACCGCCGAAACTGACCCGGTATTGCGGATCAAGGCGTTTCATCGGAACTTCCGTACGCAGATTCCGTCCTACCGATGCAAAAATCTCGTTCAGAACGCGCGGATAGAGGAAGAACGTCGGCCCGAAATCGAAGGTAAAGCCGTCCTGGGTAAAGGTAGCTGTGCGACCTCCCACCCAGCTTTGTTTCTCGATGACCGTTACATCAACGCCTGCCTGAGCAAGTTGCATCGCCGACGCCAAACCTCCGGGACCCGCACCAACAATAACGACCTTGCGTTGCTCAGAATTGTGTTTGGCCGCGTGACGGATCATCGATGATTCCTAGATCGTTAGATGCCGGATCGAGTTGCCGTAACTAGACGACAGAATAGGCTTCCATGCGTATGTATCTACGACCAAGTGTAGCCGAACGGCAAGCTGAGGAGTAGGACGCGTCAGTTCTAAGATCCACCGAAACACGCGAATCGCCCACGAAAAAAGCCGCAGGATAACTTCCTGCGGCTTGAGATTGTTTGGTACTTAGGCGTGCACGGCAGAGCCCTAAGTAGCAGTGCGTAGCTGTACCGCCAGTAACAGTGCTATGACTAGTGGGCGCTCTGGCCGTTCGCTTCCGCGTTGTCTGCCTCGTGATCCGTTCCCGCATGTGAAGCATGGCCCGCTTCTTCGTTATTACCGTGCTCTTCCATATCTTCTGAGACTCCTTGCTCTTCCGGAGCCTCCGGCAAAACGGCAGCGGCATTCGAGTGCGGATAAAACTTCTCTTGGATGACGAAAACGCCCGCCCCACCGAGGTAGCCAATGAGAGCGAAAAGTGAAACTCGTTTGATGTACCAGATGAAGTCGATTTTTTCGATTCCCATAGCAGCCACACCGGCAGCTGATCCGATGATCAAACAGCTTCCTCCCGTCCCCGCACAGTAGGCCAAGAATAGCCAAAACGTGCTGTCCGTTGGGTAGTCCCACATTCCAATTCCAGCTGCCACCAGTGGAACATTGTCAACGATGGCTGACAAAAGCCCGATCACAAGTGCAACGACCTGCATGTTGGGGATGTTTACTTCAAGCCAGGTTGCAACGGTAACGAGAACGCCCGTCGATTGCAGGGTACCAACGGCCAGCAGGATACCGAGAAAGAACAGAATGCTGGCGGTATCAATCTTCTTGAGAACGCCGACCACGTTAGTGCTTGACCGAGTTTCTTCATCAAGGTCATGCTTGACGAATTCGGAAACGATCCAGATAACGCTCAGGCTAAACATCATGCCCATAAAAGGTGGTAGGTGCGTTACCGATTTGAAAATCGGAACGAATACCAAACCGCAGAAGCCGAGGGTCAGGAACAACCATGAGTGCCATGGTTTAAGCGTTTTGTTGTGGTACTCATTGGGATCAAGTTCGGGGCGCTCAACTTCGCCTTTGAGCATCAACGACGCGATCGCCAATGGAATGATCAAACAAGCCAGGCTTGGGATGATCAAGGCCTTCATTACTTCAACGGTAGAGATCTTGCCACCGATCCACAGCATGGTCGTTGTTACGTCACCAATAACCGTCCACGCACCACCGGCATTGGCACTGACGACAATCAAGCCGCAAAACAGTAATCGCGTCTCTTTCTCTTTGATCAATTTCTTCATCAAAGAAACCATGACGATGGTGGTCGTAAGGTTGTCAAGAACTGCGGACAAAAAGAACGTCAAGACGCAGACGGTCCACAGGAGTTTCACCTTGTTTAGCGTCGTAATCCGGTCCGTGATGATCGAGAAACCTTCGTAGGCGTCGACCAATTCGACAATGGTCATCGCCCCCATCAGGAAGAAAAGGATGAATGCGATTTCACCGACGAGTGGCAGGAACTGGTAATGTTCGACGTAATGCAGTGCGGTTTTGAGGTCGTAGTGTCCGCCGTGTTCAGCGAGGTAATCGGGAGCGATCTCAGCAAGCCGCTCGGCGGGCAATAAGGTGTTCAGCCCCAAGACATAAAGAGCCCAGCAACCCGCACCAATGAACAATGCGGTGGCGGCTTTGTCGATGTGAAGTGGATGTTCCAACGCGATGACAAGGTAGCCAACCACGAAAAGAATAATGATGCCAGCAAGTAACATAGTGTCTTAACCCTCAGCTCCGTAATTGATTTGATGTTCGATCGTTGCAAACCACGGGGGCCATCGCGTGCCTGCTGGCATCCACGAGCACTACCCGATCGGCGGGTAGTCGGCTCCTTCATCAAATGCCGCTAACAATTACCACACGCCTAGCAATCAGTGCAGTCCAGATTGACGGTTTGACTGCACAATTCGCGTAAATCTCAACGGCGGCCCAGAATCTGCCGTTGGTAACAGTTAAATCACCTGCGCAATTTGAGCCAACGCAGGCGATCCAACTCTGGGATTTGCCGAGTGAGCCAGTTTTCTAACCGGATAAAAGCATTGGTGGCTACAGCCACTACGCGAACAACCTGGCAATTCGCGGACCTGTTCTTTGTGCTGGGGCGAAGTCCGCATGTCCTTGACTCGTCGTCACTCTGCCCGTAGGGACCTGTTCCGGGTCGGTTGAGTCAGTGTTCTTGGCCAATTTCGGGTGTTCAAAACAAAAAACCCCGCAGTCGGCCGAGGCTGACTACGGGGTCGGAACAGAGAAGAGGCGGATAGATATTACCACAATCCGGGGCGACAGTCCAGAATTGGCCGCCTACCACCGCCCAAGCCGTAATGACGGGCGGTCAGTCCGCTCGTCGCAACTTCATTCCGCCGCGTGAGCAAGCTGTGGGGTGTCCTGCCTTGTCAGCTAACAGAGCTTTTTCCGATGCTGAAAGTCGCTGGCAGCCAGACAGAAGCGGTCGCTGGCGAAAGCCGGGTGGCCAATCACCCCCAATCGTTGCTTTCGAGCGGCACCTGCACGCTGCGGCGGATTTAGCGAGTAGAGCTGACAGTCGACGATGCAAAACCACGTAGATCTAGTTCATTCTGGGCTGTACTCATAGAAGCATCTTGCTCAAGCCACTGCCTGATACGTGTCAGTTTCTCGGAGACCTCCGGTTCGCCATGTAGCTCATTGCCCGGCGGTCGTCCCCAAATAATCCTGCGACCATCAGATGTGAATACTGTCAGCAACCAAGGACTCGTACCTGGTGTGCTGAAGTCCTTGTCGACGCGGACGGTTGCGAGCTTGTACCTTTCGCGATGTTCGACCAGTAAACTACAAAGGTTGGCCGCAACGCTTACAGCAGGACTACCAAATTCCTTACCGTCGCCTACGGTGCTAACGTCCAATGGCGGATTGGAGGCGATTACCAAGTAGTTCTTGTAGTCCTCTTCGGTGTAATTCCAACCCGGCAGAACAATCGTCTCTTCGTCGATCAAATAAAAACCGGTGGCCTTCTTCGGTGCACCAGACTGATTATCTTCGTACTCGACGAATACCATCGCGACCGGCCGGCGATAAACCAGATCCACTTGAACGGTTCCGCCTTGCTCTTTGGTTACACGTGTCGTCGATTTAATCCATGGACTGGAATCGAAGGCCTGTGCAATCGCCGAACTACTTTGCGGATCCAAGAGTGACACGCGATTTAATTGATGCGATTCGTAAACCGATTTGGCCAGATCCTGCCGAATCCAATCTGGCTGTTCTGTGATTCTCAACTTGTTAGCGTCGAGAGAATAGAGCGCCTGGTCGAGATGTTCAGCGCCATAATGAAACCAGGCGAAGTAGCTGATTGCGGCAAGTGGGATGACTGCGAAAATCAGTGCTCCACCTGGCACGCGTTTGAGCAGGCTTTGCAGCTTGCCTTCTTCAGGCTCTTTTGATTTCGATTCAGGCATTTGCACCTAGCAGGATGATCACGGCCGCATTCAAGATCCGGCGAGCCATTTGGTTTTGGGCATTTGGACCGACACTAGTTGTCTACCAAATCTTGATTGGGCAATGCAAGCGTATTCCGGTTGCCGCTTCCACTTTGGTGGTTACACGTTGCACAAACTTGATGATCTCATCCGCCTTGACCTCGCCACTGAACACCAAATATCCAGGATATTGCTTGCTAAGAGATATTTCACCTTCGTTCAAACCTTGAACGCCCGACTGTTCCAGGACGTCGGAAAGAGACATTCCATCCGGTTCAACAAATGCTTGCAAAGCTCGTTGGCCGGAAGCGGGTTGGGCGGCCCGTTTGACGATCCATGACGACTGCATCCTCCGCGTTAGTTCTGCCGAGTCAACAGTTTCTAGTTGCAGAGCAGCTTCGATCACAAACCGTCCATCCAAATTGCTGCGTTGGAATCCAAATCGAAGCTGATCACTTCCTAGCGTGATCGACTTTCCGTCAGCTTCAATCGCAACGACGTGGGTGACGCGACAACCAAGATCTCCATTTTTAACGCTGGCATTGCAAACCAACGCGCCTCCAAACGTGCCGGGAATCCCAGCTAAGTATTCGATCCCAGCTAGTCCAGCCCCGGCCGATGCCGAAACGACCTGGCTCAAGCTTGCTCCGGCTCCAGCAGTCAACACATTATCTTTGATCGATACCTTCGAAAACTCGGCCGCTTTCAGGCTAATCACTAGGCCATCGTATCCAGCATCGCGTACCAGGATGTTCGCTCCTTCGCCGACGATCCGTGCTGGAATTCCTGCAGCGGCAGCCTCAGATAGTATTTGTGCCAACTCCGGTTGAGTTCCGGGCTCTGCAAAGTACTTGGCGGCTCCCCCGACGCGAGCCCAAGTGAAACCGCTCAGTGGCTCGTCTTCGCGAATCAAGTGCTGAATCGACTGAGTAAACACCATAGTCATGATCTTAAATTGAGTAGCAAAGTGCCCTTGGCGTCGGGTGACTGGCCCGCGTTCAAAAGAGAGCGATCTAGTGTGCCCAGGATCCGCCTTGGGAAGCAACTGGTCGGCTTGCCGTCTGCCGCGGATTATCGTAGCCGAGACTAACTTAGTTGGGTACGCGGGGCGATGAAAATGGGTCAGTTGTCCAGGCAGTTTTCATACCAAATGATGCCAAGGCCACGTCCCTCATGCCGTTCCTCGCAGGTGAGGACATCCAAGTCGCGGTCGCCATCGAGGTCGACCAGATGCAAGTCGTCAAACTTAATACCCTCTGGACCGCTGATCGAATCGAACTTCCAAGAGCCGGCGTCTCGACGGGCAAGCACAAGACCCGATTTCGGCTCGTCCGCGTGTTCGCACGAGTAGATAACATCTTGCGTTCCATCACCATCCATATCGGCCACCGCGACGCTCTTGGCGGTTCCAAATTGATCTTGGTCAAATTCAAGCAAAGGCGTCGTTCTCCAACGTCCCTCTTCGTTTGGATGGATGTGTAACACTTCGTTGGGTTTGGTAGCCACTACGACTTCCCATTTGGTGGGAATTGGATGGTCGGACGTTGCGCTTGGCTGTGCACCTTCACCTAGGGTTCCCGTTCTTACCAGATCTAGGAACATGACTTCACGCTTTGCCGCGCCCAATAGATGCAGCTTCCAACTGTCCGTGCCGCGTTGCTCCAAACAGTAGACTCCAGAATGATCACCTTTGCGATCTGAAAAGACAATATCTACATCACCGTCGCTATCGAAGTCGACGGGTTTGAGCGACATTACCCAGCTAGCCTTTGCTAGTTTTTTCAGGCTCGACCGCTGAAGTTCGGCATCCCACCGCAACATTGCAACTAATCCGTTTGGAGCCTTACTGGCGACAGCAATACGTCCGCGGTCTATCGCAGCTGCTGTCATCCAGCGCGTTTGGGTCCCCTTCCCTTGCTTGTCGGGTACTAAACGCGTGGGCTTCCATGTCACTCGCGCATCGTCACGTTCCAGTCTTTGCCGATTTGTTGCCTCGGATGCTCCTCGGAAATGCCACAATGCTTGTTCTTGGCCCTCGCAACACGCTAGGATCTGTCGACGATGTCCGTAGAGCTCGACGAACAGAGCATCTTCACAACTGGGCGTCATCCCCACAGTTTCGAACTGCCATTGGGATCGAACGCGATCGGTGATTCCGCAGTGATATAAGCGAACCTCTCCGCTCTCTTCCCAACCAGCAACTAAGTCCCATCCTCCGTCGTTGGTTCGTTGAATGCGAAGTCCATCTGCACCATTGAGAGTGTCGTCTATGGTGTGTCTTGGCCACTGAGCTAGTGCTGCGCCCAGTGGTGTGAGGCTAAAACACAAGAAAAGCCAAAGCGACCGTAGGATACGCTGGCCGGTGTGAAATTTCATTTGTCCAGACCATTTACTCGACAAAAGGAATCACGTAGGGGCCTTCGGGAATAACAGCTACGCGCTGGTCGGAAGATGCCCTAATGGCTGCGGCAAGTTCAATTTCGAAGTCTCTGAGCGTTCTGCAGCACGTGACGCCCGTGAGTTCCGCTGCCGCTTCGGTGAGCTTACTGAACAACGAAATGGTTGCTTGCGCAAGTGCTGTGGATTGCTTTTGTGTTTGCCAGGCATCGATGTCAGCCAATGGCTTGTTTGCAATGCTCTCAAGAAAACCGGAAGGGCCTCGCTCAAACAAAGCTCTTTGTGCGGCTACATAATGCTCCGACCCGAGCCCCTCAGAACACTCGGATGCAATAAATAGATCGCCACCGTGACTACAGATGCCGATACCGCCGCAAATTCCTTTTACCGTCTGATAGAAAGTCTTGTCCAGTGGGTAACCAGCGGAGCTAGTGAGCACGACTGAAAAAGACTCTGGAACAGCCACCCGGCAAAATTCCTGGACGAAGTCAACCGCGGCCTGATGGCTGGCTACTATTTCACCGAAATTGACCATCGACAACTGACGCTGATCATCTATTACAGTATTGATTGCCAACGCCCCGCCCAACGCCCTGACTATCTCTAACTGTTCCTCGTGCAGAGGGTTCTTGTCTAGATTGCAATTGGTTGCGTCCGGGTTTGCCATGAAATCGTGATTGTGAAAAGTACGAATCACGTCCGCATGGGCGAGCCCTGGCGCAATGACTTTGCGACCTCCAGAATAGCCAGCCATAAAATGAGGTTCGACTAAGCCTGTGACGATCCGGATATCGGCCTCGGCAAACCTGCGGTCGATCCTTATGGGAGTTGCTCGTGTCGGCGTTACACCAAGATCGACGTGATCTTCATCGTTGTTCGCAAAGTGGTTTTCACATTTGACATGAGAGAGTACCCAAGGATCACCAATCAACTCTGCAAGTTCACTTCCTTCATTTGGGCGATGCAACCCCGTTGCGACGACAACTGTAATACTCTCCAGTGCGATTCCAGCGTTTACCAACGCTTCGATGATTGGGCGCAAAAACAGATGGTTGGGAACAGGCCGAGTGATATCACAAATAGCAATACAAGCCGTCGCAGCTCCACTGGCAAGCTCATGAAGCGGTTCGCAGCCAATTGGGGCATTGAGTGCCGTTCGCACTGCCGCATCCGGGTTGGAACAGATTGGCATTGGCGGCTTTTCAATCAAAGTCACCTGTGCCTCATCGGGCAGTTGAACCTTGAGCTGCCCTTTCCCGAACAGCAAATCGACAGACTCACTCACGAGTATCTGCTTTCACGAAAGTCTCCATCAGTCGCATCCGACGTCTTCCCGATAGCGTCGTTGCAGCTGCCAAATCGGTTTACGATGTCCCTTTGCTACGAACTAGTGCAGCTGATGTAAATGAAATCGGCACTGAGTTGTTATGTGGTGCAAAACCGGGTTGGGCGCGTTGGATGATTGAGGCCGAGCGTCAATTCGAAGTTAGGCAGAACACATTTGTTTGGTGAAAAAAACAGCCACCATCTTCGCACCGTTTGGTCATCCCGGGGGACGGGATTATACCAACCACGCAGGCATGAAACCACGCTAAACCGCACAGCGGATTTGTTAGCCGGGGTGTTCAGAATCTCCATCCTGCTGGCCAGCAATGAGATCTGCGATGGATGTGTCGTCCTCGTCGTTCGACGTGGTATGTCCCACGACAAAGATAGGATCAATTCGTATCCAGGCCGGCATTGACGAAAACGCCAGCGAAGCCAAATACGTCCCGCTAATTGTCCAGACAGCGACCCCGGCTGTTGCACCGGCCACGATTCCAGCCGCAGTGTTTGACTTGACCTTGCAAATGAAATCCGAATTCTCTGTTAATTCATTGAACTCTTGCATAGCAATGCGTTGTAAGCTCAGCTGCCGATCAAAATTCGCGTTCGATATCTCCTCAGCATAGTACAGCTCGTCGATAAAACTCGTGCGTCGGAAGCGACTCGATGAAAACTGAGAGACGGTAAGTTCGATGGAGTGTGACCAGTCTGATGAATGAGTGTGTGCGGCGCGTCTGAATTTGGTTGCTTCTATCGATCCTGTTGTTTGTTCTGCTGCTCCGTCTCCACGTCCTGCTGCTGAACGGGCGGCAGTTCCCTCACCATCATCCTCGGAAGCTGGCTCTGTGCTCCCTGATTCTTTCGTAGTCGTCGTTGTGCCATTTTCAAAACTACTGGCTTCATCGATCTCTTCCGCTGGATCATTGGTTGGATCAGCCGGTTCGGTTTCTTGTCCTTCGCCACTATTTACATCAGTACCTGCAGGATCATCGGTAACTGTGCCACCTACAGTAGCCATGTCAATCAGTACGGTGTAAGTCTCTGAGTAATCGGTGCCATCAAATATTCTAAACTCGAACTGGACGTCATCAATTTGTCCGGCCGCTGGTGCATAACTCCAACTTCCATCGGCGTTGACGATCAGCGTTCCAGATTCCGGCCCCGTGTACAGAACCGCCGTCAATTCATCGCCATCAACGTCGCTCGAATCAGATAGTAGCCCCACATCAGCAACTATCAAGAGAGTCTCGCCAGGATCTTCGCCGACCACATAGTCTCTACTGATCGGCAAGTCGTTGACACTTGCTATGTCGATTGCAATGTTGCCCAAAAGGGTGTTGTTGAAGCCGTCACCTACAGTGACTCGAAGACTGTCAGCGGCGTTGCCGTTCAGATTCTCCGTCGGATGAAGATATCGCAGGTTGCTAGTCTCGTTCAGGTATGAATTAATGGCGTTGACATTTCCAGTTAGCAAGACTGCGGGGCTTTCGGCTCCGGCGATCGAAATAGCAACGTCATCCGCAACTTGAATCAGCCCTCCATTCGTCGTTTCAAGAAGCACACTGACAATCGCGGCGCCTGTCGGGCTTTCGGGATCGCGTAAATGGATGCCAGACAGATCAAGATCGCTCGCAATATCTTCCGTAACATTCAGAGTAGCCGGGAAAGTACCAGTGTTCTCGACGGGGTCGTTCGAGGTGACGACCGTAACCGCCGTGTCGTAGCTCGCGCTGGTTCCGCCATCGCCATCATCCAGAGTAAAGCGTACTGTACGCGTTCCACCGGTAATCCCTCCGGTGCCTGTATCGCGGTAACCAATGGCTCTTACCAAGGATGTCGTTGCGGTGGCGTCGGCATTGGCACCAAGCGATATCGATAGATCCGTCCCTCCTGATCCGCCTGCGAAGGTACCGATCAATGTTCCTTCATAGAACACGTTGCCGCCCGCTGTTGAAACCTCGCCTGTTCCAGTTCCCTGTTCAATGATTTGCAGCGTATCATCAGTTGGGTAACCACCACTGATGATGCTTACAGTTAGAGAACCGCTATCAAAATCTGGACTGTCGATATCGGTGACAATCGCTGCGGCTCCTTGATCGATTGCCGCGATTGTTTGACCTTCATTGTAGATTAGCGTATCCCCAGTCAAGTTTTGAATGGCTGAAACATCGTTGATGTTGGCAACTGGGGAAGTTAAGGCTGACCTGATAGGCCCCTCCATGGTTCCGCCGGGATCCGTGTAACTCACTGTGACGCTAATTCGTGAACCCACATCGTCGTCACCGAGCGTATAGGCGCTAGACGTCGCACCAATAATCGGTGTCCAGTCACGCTCCCACTGAAAGCTGAACGTACCCAGACCGTCGTAATCAGCTATTCCTCCAGTGCTAGCCGTTAATACTTCATCTTCAGTAGCTGTACCGAAGATCGTCGGAATGCCATACGGGATGTCATTCACTCCACTGATATCAACGCTGACGGAGCCGATCAGTCGATCATGGCCTCCGCCAATCCCAGTGTTGCCATTGTCGTTGATGACCACCGTGATCGTATCGATGCCGGTGCCAAAAGCATGCGGGACTGAGTGCAAGTAATGAATGTTCGATGAGTTATCAAAGTATGCATTCAACTCCGCGAGTGTGCCGGTCAACGTTCTTTCCGATGGCGTGCCCCCGAAGTCGATCGCAAGATCTGTTGCTAATGCAAAGTGTCCACCTGTCGAAGTTGACAACGTTACCGTCAGATCACTTGATCCAGCATCAACATCACTGAACGTGATTGCGGACAAATCGATAGCAGTCAGCACATCTTCCACCACTGTTACCGTGCTTGGCAATGAACCTGCATTACCCGGGGCATCATTTACAGCAGTGATGTTGATAGTTTGTGACGCGGAAGACTGCTCACTCGTTGCGTCCGCAGTAGTGCCGGGATCAGCACCGGTGTTACCTTCATCGTTGAGGGTCAAGGTAATGGAAGTGCTTGGCGATGGGGCAGAACTTATGCTGTTATAGAGGATGCTGCCGCTACTCGTACCCTTGAGTAAGCTGTTGATTTCGGCGACCGTGCCCGTGAACGAGACCGTGGCGGCACTGTTGGCAGTGATGGTCACCCCTGAGTTGCCCTCAAAAACTGCTAGCATGCCTTCGCCAACAGTAAGCGTTGCTGTCAGGCTGGAGGAGGAAGCATCGACATCCGAAACACTGAAACCTGTACCGTGAATGTTCAAGTTCACTTGTTCTACGACGCTATACGCTGCACTGGGTGCGTAGACGACGGGAGTATCGTTTACCGCGCTAACCGTGATTGGTACCGTTTCACTGCTCGTGGCCGTGTCTGTATCGGTGGAAAGAACCGTTAGTGTGTCACTGCCGCTAAAGTTTAGGTCGCTGAGATAGGTCAAGGTGGCAAGAGATGCCTTGATATCTGCCGCCGATCCGGAGAGCGTCAAATCGCTGGAACCGTTTGCTCCTGCAGAGATTGAGGTAGTCCCAAAGACAGAGACATTGAGTACACCGTTGTTCACCGTCAGTCGGACCGTCGACAGATTGCCATCAGAATCGTCAACACTGATGCCACTAATTGACAGTGGCGTGTCTTCATCGGACAACTGAGCACCAGGAACGGTGTTCACGGGTGCGTCATTCACATTCGTGATCGTGAAACTGAAGGTCGCTGTTTCAGCAGAGCCAACGCCGTCATCGACAGTAAATTCGAAGCTGTCCGTAGAACTTTCCGAGCCATCGTGGTCATAGGTCACATTGCCCGCATCAACGTCAGCCTGCGTGAAAGTCTGGCCGCCACTCAGCGCTGAACCGCCCAGTCGCAGAGTTCCGTTAAACGGTATAGCATCAACAGTGTAGACCAGCTGAGCATCCGCGTTGTCGATGTCGGTTGCGTGCAGCATGGCAGTGGTGATCGAATTGCCAAAGGATCCTTCACCTACAGTTGCTCCTGTGTTAGTGACCAGGACTTGTTCGTCGTTGACACCGGATATATCGATATTGACTAAGCCAAGTGGTTGATGGTGTCCTCCTCCGGTGCCGGTATTGCCGTTGTCGTTGATGGTAACCGTGAGTGTGTCGGCATCGTTGCCGAACGTGTGCGGAGTTGCGTGCAAGTATTGAATGTTAGAACTGTCGTTGAAATAGGCATTCAGTTCCGCAAGTGTGCCTGTCAGTGTCCTCGATGTCGAAGTCCCACCGAAGTCAATTGAGGCGTCCGCGCCGAGCGTTAGCTGGCCGCCTGTCGAGGTTGTCAGCGTTACCGTTAGATCACTTGCGCCCGCATCAAGGTCAATGAAATTGACCGCTGAAAGAACGATAGCGGTCAGCGTGTCTTCGGTGGCGAACACATCGCTGGGCATGAAACCTGAGTTGCCTGGGTGGTCATTGGTAGCAATGATGTTGATCGTCTGAGAGGCCGACGCTTGCTCGCTAGATGCGTCGCCCGTTGTGCCAGGATCCAGGCCAGAGTTCCCCTGATCGTTGACCGTCAATGTAATGGTTGTGCTGGGCGACGGCATATGGCCTGCGTTGTTGAAGGCGATGACGCCGGTACTTGTGCCGGTAAGGAGGCTGTTGATTTGAGCGAGTGTTCCGGTGAATGATACGGTCGACGCACTGTTAGCCGTAATGTTAACGCCAGAGTCGCCTGCTAGCATTACCAGGATGCCTTCACCAACGGTAAGGGTCGCCGTCATCGTTCCAGAGAAAGCATCGACATCCGCTACACTGAAGCCAGAGCCGTGAACGTTGAGGTTTGCGTGTTCGAAAACGTGATAGGCTGCACCTGGACCAAGTACAACGGGAGTATCGTTAGCGGCGGCTACCTCGATGTACAGAATTTCGGTCTCGGTCAGTATTCCTCCGCTACCGCTGTTTCCACGATCGTCGACAGTGATTGCAACCTCGTCCAAGCCGCTAAAGTTTGGGTCTGGCGTGTAAACTAGTGTTGCGAGAGCGCTATTTAGACTAGCGATCGTCCCGGCAAAGGTAACAGTTGGACTATTGTTGGCTCCTGTCACTACACTGACACTGGCGGTGTCCAGGGTTACACGGCCATTGGCAACATTGATGGTAACCTCAAGTAATCCGTCTCCCGCGTCGTCGTCCATAATCTGTACGCCGATGCCACCGAGCGCTACATCTTCGTTGACGACACCACGTATAAAGTTGCCGTTCCCTTGGTTGATATGTAGGCCCACGAAACCGGCATCGTACGCAGCAAATATGAGATCGTCGTGTCCGTCCCCATTGATGTCAGCCGCCTCGGCCCACACCGGACCGCCGCTATCGGAGCTAATGATGTTGGGGGTGAAAGATGCTTCTCCATCGTTCTCATAAACGATCAATGAATCCAATCCTCGATCGGAGACCACTAGGTCGAGGTGCCCATCGCCGTTGATGTCTGCAGTATCGATGTGATACGTGAGCGAGCCGGAAAAGACGATGAACTGCGTCTGGGTAAAGCTTGGATCAGAGGCTCCATCGCTCTCGAGGACCGCCATGCCACCATTGATACCCCATGTTATGAAGGCGATGTCCTCGTCACCATCGGAATCAAAGTCTCCCGTTACAAGGTCGTATATGTTTGAGGTGGTCTCTTCATAGATCTCGTGTTTTAAGAAATACGCAATAGCACCACCCAGATTCTCGTAGAAATACATTTTCTTGGTATGGAATTCGCCAACAACAAGATCCAAGTGAGAATCATTATCGAGGTCGACTATTTGTAACCCGTGCCCGTTTGAAATCGGATCGGATAGTGTTTTCGTCCACGTTCCAGGTGCGTTCTGCTCAAACACAACCAATTGTGAGTTGCTTCCGCTTTGCCGGAACAGTGCTGCGATATCAGGGCGTCCGTCGCCGTCGATGTCACCCATGGCCAGATCTTCGGCACCGTCCGATTCGCCGACTGCGGCGCCCTCAAATGTATCTGTACTAAAGCTGACGTTGCCGCTTCCTACAAAGCCATTAGTCAGCACGTAGACGCTGTCGGCCAGTTGGGCCGGATCGTCATTCATCGCCACAATGTCGATGTCCCCATCTCCATCCAGGTCGTGGGTTGCAACCGATGTAAAGTCGTTGGCTGTTGCAATGAGGACTCCAGCTGAGAATACTCCGTTTCCGTCGTTTTCGTGCCAGAGAAGTTGTCCGGTGTTACTCGTTGATACCAAGTCAATATCACCGTCGTTGTCAAAGTCGCCGGAACTGACACTGATTGCACCGCTCAGATTTTGTACGGTATCTGAAATCGCATTGGGTGTTGAGATAAAGTAGGGCGCTGTGTTCGGCTTCTGAACTGTAATTGCTACATTACCGGATGAGAGGGCTGCGATTTCTTCAGCGGTGAGGGCCCGTGAGTAGAGTCTTGTTTCGTCAATGAACCCGGCAAAGTCGCCTCCGCTCCCACCGTCGCCCTTGCGTCCAATGTAAGTATCAGGGCTGTTGTCGTATTCAATGGGACCACTTGCGGTGATTGAACTAACGAGTTCGCCGTCTAGATAAATTGACATCTCGCGCGTTGTATCATCGATAGTTAGCGCAACGTGTCGCCAGCCGGTTCCTACAAGATTTTCATTGCCAGTGACAGTATTGCCTGTTCCGCCGGATTCAAAAAAGCCTTCCAGCTGGCCACCTGCATTGAGATAGAGCGCTGGTGAAGTCCCCAAAGAAAGTATGCTCGCGCCGGAGGTATCGACACCGGTACAGTTGATCCATCCTGCTAGCGTCACGTTGCCGGGGTTACTGAACAGCCCGGCGATCTGTACGTAGTCGCCGTTTCCATCCAGGCTCAAAACTTCACCACGTTGAGCATCGATCGTTGTGGCTGCACCGCCATGGAATGTACCGTGTTGCGTTGCACCAGAACTTGTATCGTTGGCGTTGCCTTCGAATTGATAGTGTGCAAGTAGTTCGGCATCCAGCGATGGAGTAACATTCAGCGTTACACTGCCTTCAAAGTCTGCATCTGGCGTAAACGTCATTCCTTCCAATGCTGCGTTTATATCTGCTTCGGAGCCGCTCAGCACAAAGCTGCTACTACCATTTGAACTTCGCAAAAAGGTGAGTCCTGAGGTTTGCGAAAGCGTCAGCACGCCGTCCGTTGTCGACAAGGAGACGTGCATCTGGGCGTTCGTCCCGCTCAATGAATCCGAAACGGTGATACGATTACCATTGGCTACACTGAACGTTAGAGTGGTATTCTCATTGACGAACTGAGGACCGGGTACTGAGGTGGGGCCGACAGCAACCAACTCCGCAACATCCGTCGCAGAAAGTGCGCGGTTAAACAGCCGAACGTCGTCTAGTTGTCCATCAAAGTCGCCGCCGAGCGCTCCGCTTGCGCCGATCCAAAGCGGGTTACTGCTATTGATGTTTCCATCAGCGCCCCCAATCGAAGAAACGTTGGCGCCGTTGTGATAAATGTTGAGCGTTGAATCAGAACGAACGACCGTCAACTGATTCCACGTGCCGTCGAAATTCCCCTGGATGCTATCGGACACGACTGTTCCATCGTGCAGTTGAACTTCGATGGTTCCTCCAGGCTGTGCATAAATCAGAAAACCATTGCCCGTTCCACCGTAGTCACCAAGCAGCCGACCATTCGACAAAGGAGTGCCATCAAGTTTGTACCAAAGGCCGACCGTGAAATTGTCGTCGCCAAAATCCTGCGCCGCGTTGTCAGTGACTTCCAGGTAACTGTTGTTACCGCTTGCGTCTATCGCGAACCCAAGAGCTTGGTCCCCCACCGCAGCTGGCGTTTCGAAGGTTGCGTTACCGGTCGATACGACTGCGTCCTGATTGCCCGCCGAATCAGACGCAAAACCCGTCGAATCGTATTCGTAGTGGCCAACCAATCCGGTATTGATGTCGAGGGTCTCGTACCAAGACGCTTGTGCGGAGTAGCCGACGGCAACGTCTGTTTCCACTTCGCCAAAGGTGTATTCGAGAGTCCAGTCGCCACCTAGATCGCTATGTCCCGTGATATCTTCGCTGGCGGCGATGTCACAGCTACAAATCGTACCGATTTCATTGATTAGAGCCCGCCCCGATTCACTACTTGCTAAGTCGCAACCGTAGAACAACACATCAGCATCTACACCAAGCGCGTTACTCCACTCGGCTAGATGTGTCCTGTAGCGATCCAAACTCTCAATTGATAGCAAGCCGTTACCTAGCCATACCTCGCCATCTGTCCCGTGCGAAACGACATGCATCGCATCGATCGAAGTGCGTCCGTGGAGCGCGTCGCTGATTTGCAGCACTCCATCCCGGTTCGGATCCAAGAACACGATTTCGATTTGCCTGCCTGGGTCACTAAGGGAAGCGATGTCGTCTAGCAGTGTTTGCAAACCTTCGACGGACGAATCGATAAAGACCAATTCTTGGCTATGCGTAGCTTGAAGTGAGGAATCGTCTGCCCACGGCAGTCCACCGGCGTCTGGCTGCTGACCGGGTCCTACCGAATCACGGTCTGAATGGCTGAGGGATTGCAGCGAATCTCGATTCGCGTTGGCTACCGTGTTTTTTGATTGAGTCCAGTCGCCAAGGTGGACATCCGAGAAATCAACGGGGGTGTGAGCCTCGCCAGTAAGCAATTCGTCTGAGACAGGCGAGGCGCTGTAGAGTATCCGTTCTTCGAGTGCAAATGCATTTAGATGCGTAGCATCTGCCGGACAGCTTCGCTGCGATGGTGGTTGTGCTCTGAGTAGCTCATCCCACTTGGAAAGAATTCTAAGAAGCAAAGCAGGTTCCTCCAGCGGCTGTCAATTTGCGCGACCGATAAACGCAGAGGTCAGTGAAGCATTGGAAGGGGACGCAACGGTTGGGGACACGCAACTGCACCGAAGAAGTTTTGCATATTTGTAGGGCTCTAGCGGGAACTTGGACAGCTTGTTCTGGAGCCAAATTGGAAAGAACTGACCGCAGAAAGGAACTTGACTCTTTTGCATGTTGTTCGGAATACAAGCCCCTGCGGCTTACCGAAATCGCATTGAAGTTTTTGTTGTTCGGCACAGCACAATGTAATGGTCGCACCATGGGTGAATTGCATCGACGATGCAGCGCTCGAAGCGTAGAAGAGCCAGGCTTGTCACATTGCTCCAGCTGCGGTAATCCGCGGTCCAGTCGTACGATTTGTGACCTCGGGCGCATCTATACGTACTGGCAAGCGTCAACCAGTATGCATTTCATGATCATAGCTAACAAATGCTAGAACCCACAGTCGATAATTGAGGCTATGCATTGTCCAGTTTCACAATTCCGAAATTTGCCAAAGTACAAGGCCTGGAGCTCAGTCTGCCGCGTCTTGGTAGCGGCGGTCTGTTGTCTATCATGCACGTTGAATTTCGCGATTGCCCAACCATGCCAGCCTGGCGAAACGAAGTCATTTATCCATCCGGCAAGTGCTTCAACCGGAAGGCCGATCGCTGCGAATCCATTGGATTTTTCAGAGCGGAAACGTGACTTGTCAAGTGCGGCTCGGCGCGTCGTGAAGGTGAACGTTAGAACGGTCTCTTCAGGCGAACAGCCTGCGGTCCAACTCGTCTTGCCGATAGATCTCACGCAGGTAAACACAGAGCGTTTGAACGCTCCACGCACAGCTGAAAATGAAACACAGATCGATTTGCACGCATCACGCCCATTGACTGGCTTAGACGGATTAGCACTTCCAGGCGTGCCGCGGGGAATCGAACCGTTTGTCGCCCCCTCAGAAACTGACGGACACACCTGGGATGAGATAGCGACGGTCCCAGTTCGAGAAGGTCCGCCGCAACCTGCATCGCCGAGAGTAAACTCGACCGTCACTTCAGACGCATGGTGGCTTCATGCAGCGACGGAGCAGATTCGCAATTCGTCAAAACCTGTTCACCTTGACCTCGACCAGTTATTCGTGTTGACAGCAGCATTCTCGGGGCGTGTCCAAGCCGTTGCACAGACACCGTGGGTGAACCGAACCTTGGTTCAACAGGCGTTTGGAGCATTTGATCCTGTGTTCTACACCGATGCACGATTTGATAGCATCAGCGATCCTGTTGAGAACTCTTTGACTACCGGCGGACCGCCCAGATTAGAAGATGATATTGTTGGTATTGATGCCGGACTGCGGGGCCAAACTCGTTTTGGAACTGCATACAATGTCGGGCAGAGGTTTGGGCACAAGAACAGTAACTCGACATTCTTCGTGCCAAACAACCAAGGCTCCAGTCGTTTGTACGCAAACGTCACTCAGCCACTCATGCGTGGCCGCAAGATCGATGTCAATCGAAGTCTCGTGCTGACAGCCCGGTTTGAAACGCAAGCTGCGCTGGCAACCTATCGCAGTGCGTTGCAGAAGCAATTGTTTGATGTAGCCGATGTGTACTGGTCACTCTACTTTGAGAGGGCAGCGCTTCTGCAGCGTCTTCGGCATATCGATGCCGCTAAGGCAATCCTGACCCAGCTTGAAGGCCGAATTGCACATGATTCGACCCAAAATCAAATACTACGAGCCAAAGCCGCGGTTGCGTCACGGTCGGCTGAGATTGTCGATGCAGATGCTCAAATCAGGAATCTTGAATCACGAATGCGTGCGCTAGTCAACGCACCTGCCTTCGTCGTTGATCGCGACGCGGAGCTAATCCCAAATCGGATTGCCAGTACTACCCAGTTGGATTTTGATCTCGAGCAGGAAGTTTCGACGGCATTGTGCACGCGACCAGAAATCGCCGAGCTAACTGCCAAAGTGCGAGCAGCAAAAGCGCGCATTGAGCTTGCCAAAGATATGACCAAACCGCAATTGGATTTCGTCGGTGAAAGTTATCTGGCCGGATTGGAAGGCGAATCGAACTTATTTGGTGCTTGGGCTGATCAGTTTACCGAAGGACGGCCAGGATTCGCGGCCGGGTTGCTATACCAGCGGCCCGTTAACAACGAGATTAGTCGTGCAACCGTCAATCAACGCTGGTTTGAATTGAATCAGCTCCAGCATTTGATAACCGAAGCCCGCGAGAATATAAGAGCTGAAGTTGAATCCGCCGTTCGAAATACGATTGCCGCTGGAGAAGCTGCCGAGGCGCGGCGAAAGTCGCTCGAGTTTGTCACGCGTGAGGTGGCTTACTTGGAGGACCGGTGGATGAATTTGGGCGCCGATGCCCGTTTGGGGCAGATTCAACTAGACGAGTTGCTTCGTGCTCAAAATCGACTTCTACTCGAGCAACAGAACCTCTTGCGGACCAGTGTCCAATTCCATAGATCCCTTCTTGAACTTCAACGAGCAACAGGAGCCCTCATCACGTTTGTTGATTGATCGCTTGGCTGGGTACTTGGTCATGGCTAATTGACTCCAAACCGGTTCCATCGAATGTTACGCACCTTCGCCTGCATGCAACAGTTTTGTTGGGAAATGTCAGGATACGAGGGCTTATCTGCGAATACACCCGAGCGGGGAAATCGCGTCACAGACATATCTCGAACAAAACGCTGCATTCATTGGATCGGGATGCGGTAATCCGCAGTGCTGATCGTCTCGTAAACACTGGACTGCAGCTAAGTGCAGCCTATGTTTCTCAATAACTTATCTGATTCATGCGGTTTCAAACATATTGGTAGGGAAGACCATGTCGTCGGGATTACCTTTCGTTCGTCTGTCACTTGGCGTAGGGTTAGTCAGTTTGCTGGCCGCCACTTCAGCTGTTGGTCAGACAGCCCGCTATGATGATGAATTTGCTATCCAGGGGTTTAGCCAGCCTTATCGCCAAGCTGCTGTGGCCAGCCCGATTTCCGGTATCGTCTCTTCCCGCGACGTGCGAGAAGGCCAAACGGCGATCGCCGGACAATGTTTAGTGCGACTAGATAGCGCCGTCCACGACGCTCGCCTGCAATCCGCTAAAGTTGCAGCCAGCTCGAAAGGTGACGTTGCAATAGCAAAGAGCGAACTGCAGGTGCGTCTCAACAGGCTCTCGCGCGTAAAGCAACTGGCCACACGATCGCATGCCACACAAATAGAAGTCAGTCAGGCGCACGAAGACGTCACAATAGCTCGGGCCAGTCTTCTTCGTGCCGAAGAACGCGTCAAGCAACAGGAGGCTGAGTACCTACGTCTCTTGGCGGAGTCCGAACAACATAGAATCTGTGCGCCATTTAGTGGTGTTATCGTCGAATTCGATAAACAAATTGGTGAATATGTGGGCCCAGGTGAGGCTACTGTTTGCACACTTGCCGACCTCAGTCGATTGTCGGTGGAGTTTATGCTTCCGAGTCACTTGAGAAAGCGCGTCCAGCTTGATTCGAAGGTAGGTGTAGTCTTTACAACCACCGGCAAGACTCACGCCGGTAGCGTCCAATTCGTGTCGCCGTACCCACGCGGGGACTCGCAAACTTATACGGTAAAGGTTGTCGTGGACAACAAAGAAGGCAAACTCAATGCCGGCGTTCGATGTCTGCTCCGGAACCTGGACGACTAGGCTGACGCTTTTGGTCCTTGCTTTTACCTAATTGCGAACAGCGTGGATCCCGGAGCGTTGTCCAACGAGTTCTGGCTGCCGCATAGGACGCCAAGGAAGAATGTTGGATTGGAGGCACCCGGGCAGAGCCTTCGCCATCACCAACACAAACTATGAACATTAACGATTCCAACACAGCTTTGCCCAGCAGCCAGTCCGGCATTCACTTCGCGGTCGGTAACACACCTCAGTGTTCTGCGGCAGATTGGGATCTTGCATCACTAGATGCGGCCTGGGCTGGCGTCTATGAGCTTGATTCAATCGGATTTCCAGCAATCCTCACATCCGTCGGGGAAGTTGATCCGATTACTGAGCAGCGTGTCATTCAGATGGTCGCAAGCTCAATTCAAAACGAACAATCGAAACTGAGCTCTCTGACTTCGCCTTTTCCCCGCATGATCAGTGTGGAACCTGTGCCGGGCGCGAAGCGTTGCGTGGCAGCAGTATACGCATGTGATCTGACCGAAGTGCAAGAAACAGACGTTGCTGGCAAACTGGACATATTGGAGAGTTTCGCGAGGTCGATTTCCGATTCGGCACCTAGCGAACCGGTACGCGAAAAATCTACAAGGGAGGTACAAAGTGCTACGTGGAGGGAACTGTTCAAGCCTCTACTAGACAAGATTCGTGCTGAAATGGAAACGCAACGGAAGCGCGCCCACACTTATCTGGCTGCCGCTGCAGTGGTTGCCGTGATCTGCTGCATCCCCCTACCCTTCCGCGTTGCATGTAAGACGCGATGCGAACCCACGCACTGCCGGTTTGTAGCCGCACCCTTCGACGCGCGACTTGAAAGTACTCATGCTGTCATCGGGCAAAGCGTCAAGGCCGGCGACATACTGGCAACATTGGATGGTGGTGAAATCAAGTCGAAGCTATCCGGCTTGAAAGACAAAGCGAACCAATCCGAGCAACGTTACAGGGCAGCACTGTCGACAGGAGACCATTCAGCTGCTGAGCAGGAGAGGCTGGGGCTTGAGCAATTGAATCGCGAAATCGAATTGCTCAAGCAACGCAAACAAACGCTTGAGATTCGTTCTCCGATTGACGGTATCGTCGTGGATGGTGACCTAGAACACGCTCAAGGTACTCCCCTAGAGATTGGGCAGAGTCTCTTTGAGATTGCAAGTTTAGATGAGCTGGTCGCAGAGCTTGCCGTGCCGGAGCGTGATATTCGTTTTGTACGTAACGATCTACAAGTTTGGGTCACACTTAAATCGATGAGTGGGCCAGCAATTCCGTCGAGGATTCATCGCTTGCACCTTCGAAGCGAAATCCGCGACTCGGAGTCAGTCTTCATCGCTGAAGCTGCGATTGCCAACACCGATGGAAGCATTCGCCCCGGAATGAATGGCAATTCCGTCATCCATGTCGGGTATCGTCCTTTAGCATGGATGATGCTACGGCGTCCGTGGAACCGTCTGCGAAACTGGATCGGCTGGTGAAATGGACTCCGATAATCATGCATTGGGATCTCTGCCCGAAGTTTTCCCGTTGGTCAAAGGCCTCGAACTGACTGCAGCGGGCCCCTTGAATCGCAGCGAAGGTCTGGTTGAGGACGTCGCGAATCGACGCTTCTTCCGGCTCGGCCCGGCGGAGTTTGCATTCACGCGAGCTTTGATGGCCACTTCTTCCGCAACTGCGGCCCTGAAGCGTGTATCCATATTGCACGACGATGAGAGGTTGTCATCAGACGCCGCGGTCGAACTATGCAAATGGCTGGCAGCGAACCAACTCGTCGAAGGAACTGTCGCCCCAAAAACCTCCAAAGCGATCGCGCCGTGGATGTCGAAGGCATTCTTTTGG
>DNPC01000298.1 GCA_003501565.1 Planctomycetaceae bacterium
CGTTCAACAACCGCCGCTCTACAGCATCAGACGTATTGGGGTATATCCGTCTTCCGCCTAGGCTCTCGGCTACCAAAGTGCCTCCACCGCCTTGCAGTTCGAATACCTTGAACGCCGTTCCGCCCAGGATGATCAGTAGAGTAACTACGCCTGCGGCTAGGGGTACCAAGAATTGTTCGGGGTGGCTTTCAAGTGAGAATCCGTCTCCTTTCAGCTGCGATTGCATGATCACAACAGCCACACAGACTACCGATGCCACGATAAGCACGACGGCGATGCAGAACATCGATACCAGCCAGGTAGTGCTTCGTCGGGCGTCCGACTGTCGTTGGAAGAAATCCGTCGCCATGCCTGTGGTCAGCCCCGCAGGAGAGTAGTGTAATGGCCGTTATTGACCGCAATGCATAACCGGCAGAAGGAACCGGATGCACATCCACGCTTGGCGTTCTTCACGCCCAGGAACAGTCAAAGACTGGAACTCTGCAAGGCTGGAACTGTTCACGGATGGAGCGAATTGCCCTCTGAACGTGCCTTTGCCTTGCGTTTGCCAGATCGTTACGATCGCCTCGCGCAAGTAGAGCCGCTGGCATAGCAGCTGGCGGCTCGAAATGGTTCGCTCAGCGTTAGTTGAACGACACTTTGGGAGCTTCCTTGATCGCTTCACGATCTTCATACTCTAGCAAGCCTGCATCTTGGCCATGGCCAAATAGTCCGGCAAACAGAACTGGGGGAAATGTGGTTTTGTAAATGTTGTAGGCCGTTACAGCATCGTTGTAAGCCTGGCGGGCAAACGCCACTTTGTTCTCAGTCGAGGTCAGCTCTTCGGTGAGCTGTGCCATGTTCTCATTGGCCTTTAGATCCGGGTAAGCCTCGGACAGCGCGAATAGCCGACCAAGTGCGCCGGTTAGTCCTGCTTCCGCCCCGGCGAGTGCTTGCATCGAGGCGGCGTCCATCGAACCAGAAGCTTGCTGGAGACCTGACACGGCTTGGTTACGTGCGTTAATAACCGCTTCTAGTGTCTCACGCTCATGTGACATATACCCCTTAACCGTTTCCACAAGGTTCGGAATCAGATCATGTCGCCGTTTTAGCTGCACTTCAATTTGTGCAAACGCGTTCTTGTAGCGGCCTTCGCCTTGCACCAATGAGTTATAAATGCCGACGGCATAGATGGCTAAACCGACAAAAACGAGGGCCACGACCCCTAAAGCAATCCAAACGCCCATGACGACAAACCTTGTTTTGACTGGCAAATTGAAAGCGAAAGACTGAGCTGCCGCCGTTTCCGTTGCATAGCTCCAGCGGTCACGACGGCCAGGCCGAACTTAAGCCCTAACTTAAACGGCTGGATCTCCAGCAGATGCGGGCGCGGCCTTCTCGCGAATGGCCCCATGATACCAAGCGGATCTAGCCTGGCGACACCTCCCGGACCAAAGCCGAATTGCTTGGCGGGCATTCACCACCAGTAGCGAAGACGATGTAGCTCCAATCCCGCTACAGAGCGGCCTGCAGAGCGTGTAAACTGGCTGGATTCGGGACTGGAAAAATGCTTGGGGTAAGCGATGGGTGTATTTGCAATAGCAGGTCTGGGCGTATTGCTGGTTCTGTTTTTAATTCTGGTACTTCGGCTGCATCCGTTGGTTGCCCTCCTCTGCGGTAGCCTGAGCATCATGTTGGCTACTCCCGAAGAGCCTCGACAGCGACTGGCTGTCCGTGATTCAACGCACGAAGTCGCCGCCGTAGTCGATGGGCAAATTGGAGTTCGAGAGCAGCTTGCCGATGGAAGTTACGCTCTTTGGGAACAATCGGCCGGGATCCTGAGTGCGGATACGGTAGAGTTGCGCAAATCGACGCAGGCGGCCCGTCCTCCCTCGGGCGAGGAGAGTAGCGAATCGCCTGCACGAGATGCTGAGCTATTCTGGTACGAAATCACCGAAAACGAAACAGAAATAGACGTATCCCGGCGTTATAGCCTGGTAGATCAGGCTTCTCTGGATGCAATCGTCGGTACCCGGCTTAGCCGACTTGGCAGCGAAATGACCTATGGATTCGCAAAGACATTTTCGCGCTTGGGGATTCCAGTCACGATGGCGGCGATCGTTGGCATCTGCCTGCTGGAAAGCGGCGCTGCGGCCCGGCTAATTCTACTGGTCACCGGCCTTTTCGGCCCGCGTGGGACCACACCCGCCATGACGGTCAGCAGCTTCGTTCTCGGTGTACCGGTTTACTTTGACAATGTGTTTTATTTGTTGTTGCCGTTGGCCAAGGCGATCGGTCGTCGACAATCGGAACTGTTCTTAAGTGCGGTCATGGCGATCATCGTCGGTGCAACAATGGCCCACTCCCTGGTTCCTCCAACGCCCGGCCCGCTGCTGGTTGCGGATCTTATGGGCGTTAGTGTGCTCCAGATGATGCTCGGAGGGTTGTGTGTTGGCGGTGCAGCGGCGCTCGTTGGCTACTTGTATGGTCGAATTTGCCAAAGCTGGGTGAGTTTCACGCCCGAGCAACTCGCAGCTTCGCTTGAACAAGACGATACAAACGCAGCTGAACCGGATGGATCTGAGAAAAAGGTGCCGGTGTTACTTGCGATTCTGCCTATCGGACTGCCAATTCTGCTGCTCGCTTCGGCAGAACTAACGACTTACCTGTATCAGGATGTACCTAAAGCTGAGCAGCCGAGTTGGTTGGCCATCATGTCGGTTGCCAAAAACCCATCGCTGGTTTTTATTTTGACGGCACTGGTAGCGATTTTGATTTTGCGAGCATTCGTTACGCGTGAAAAGGCGATTAGCTGTGTATCCAAAGCAATCACCGATGCCGGAATGATCGTCCTGCTAACATGCGCGGGCGGTGCCTTTGGCTATTCGCTGCAACAGCTTGATCTCGCAGGAGCAATCGGCAGCAGTTTTGAAGGGATCGCTGGACCATGGGCGTTGCTATGCACCGCATTCTTTCTGACCACCATCATTCGCGCCGCTCAGGGTAGCGCGACCGTAGCAATGATCACCAGCGCATCGATCATATCTCCAGTGCTTTCCGGTGATATGAGCCTTCCGTATCACAAGCTCTATCTGGCACTGGCAATTGGTTGCGGATCAAAGCCCTTACCATGGATGAATGACAGCGGATTTTGGCAGGTTGCCACGATGACCGGAATGACCCCCGTACAAACCCTGAAGTCATTTTCTATGGCGCTGACACTGATGGGGCTGACCGGATTTGGAGTCACTCTGCTGGGAGCTTATTTATTCCCACTCGTTGGCTCGTAGGCTGCTCCTACTCGTTGGCTGCTCATCAGTGGGCAGTAGACGCCTCGCTAGAGCCCCGTACCTGGGCTAAGCAAACGAACGGGGCGCCGCCCTGAATGCAGATTGCGCAATTTCAAACTGACGCATCGCGTTACCAACAAACCCTTTGAAAACAAGGAAATGCGAGCGCCATTTGACCAACTGCGCAACTTCAAGACTTGAGCATTGCTCGCTGACCTTACTACTGTGCTGCGAGCAGGTTGTTGGGGGACAGGAGCCCATCGGATGCGACCAACGACGGGTCGGTGCCGAGAGTACCGTCCAGCTCGCTGAGGTAGTCGTCGCTTTGGAAGAACTCGAGCCTTGCCTTCGCTTGTTCGAGTCGGTCGGCCAATCCCATACGGCGAGAAATCTCGGTATGCGTCCGCTTTTCCATGTAAGCTTCCAAGTAGTCGCGGTGCCGTTGCCAGCGGTTGATGTCAGCGCGGCGTTTCGCATCCAGCCGCGCCCGGTACCACTCGCTGTTTAGCATAGTTTCTTTGGTAAACAGTTGGCGGACTTCGGGATCATCGAGCGTTTTGCCCTCGTAGCTCCCCTCAAGCATGACGCTTAACACGGCCTTCAGCGGAGGCACGGCAAGCTCGTAACTACCGTCTTCAAAATAGTTCTTTGCGACGCGTTGCTGCGCTTCCACAATGTGGTCCACGCCGTCGGCGTATCCATCAAGATCTTGAGTTTCAGGTTTCAAAATGCGGCTGTCGAATACCTTGTCGGGATTGTCGAACATTCGCCCGAAGAATCGACGCACGAAGCGTGACGTGATGCGGTACCCAAGTCGACTTGCGAGGATCGTCCGTCCCTCGTAATCAAAGTCTTCGACCTTCTCCAGCATGCCTTCCTTGATCAGGAACTCGGGATCTTTTTCGTTGTCACTCAGGCGGCACCAAAGCTCTGGCACAAGGAAGCTGATGTCGTGTCCCACTTCAATGTGGCTGCCCACTGATCCCGCGGCAGTCGAAAACCCGCCCAGCTGAGTCAGGATCATACTGACGACCGCAGCGTTAAGATCATGAATGGGCAAGAGCGCGTTAAACGGGCCCTTCGTCAGCGCACCTTCACTGCCAGCGCCGGTCGTCGAGGGACTCTTGCCGGTCAGTGAACAGACGTAGTCCATGAACAACTCGGGCAACTCTTGATAGTGAATCGGGTTGTATACCGCCAAAGATCGGATACCAGCTTCCTTGTCTGGTGGATTGTTGCGACGCCCACTTAGTACGGCGGAGACGGGTTGATACACGGGGGCATCCGGCGGCAGAGCCCGGAACAGCCGGACGGCCTGCATTGCGATGTATCGCTGCGACGGATCAGTTAGGTCCAACCGATCCTGCAGGTAGCGTGGGTTCTTTGTTGGTACGCCGTCGACCAGTCGTGGGTGGGCGCTACTGACGACAAAGTTGCTGTCGGACTCCGCCGCGTCTTGGAGCATCTCCTGCATTGGCGGTGTGTATTGATCAAAGCTCATCACGTCGCGAATGAGCTGCTGGGCCTGCTCGGCGTCGAGCGGTTCGAAATTGCAGAAGAAGTTCGCCAGTCGGGCCATATCTTGCTCTGTCTGCTTGTCGAGTCCCCGGTGAATCGCATCATCAGGTCGCTGAAACAAACGGTACTCGCAGTTGGCCACAAACTTGTAGCTTTTATCAGACTGATAGGCTTCCCCCAAGAAACGTCCGGGCACTACAACTGACGCGCTGATGTCGTCTTCCAGCTGAATCTTGCTGGCGGCCGCAAAATCTTGTCGCAGTTTGTAGGTCTGCCAGCGTCGCTCGGAATCCAAACCGACGCGCAGGTACATTCCGACCAAAGAGCGACGGTCATGCTTAAGTTCATGCCCACTTTCCCCGTTGACGATATCAACGCTGAAGTGTTCGCGCCACTTACCGTTCCATTCTGGTTTCGAAAAGCGTTTGATGATGAACGCCATCGCATAGATGTATCCGGGGATCTTCGCTAGCCACTCATTGTACTCTTCGGTGTAATCTCGAGACGGAGTAAGTAGCTTGATGACGCTACCCAGCGAACGCGCCGGATCCAGAATCGGCCGGCTACGGGTCCCCGCATAGGACGGCTTGTCTTCATAGTCGGTTCGCCAGCGTGTCGAGTAGTCGCGGTTGAAAAGCGTATCGAGTTGTTCGAAGTCTTTTTCAATGTCGCTGACAAAGATCGGCCCCGCCAACATGTAATCGCGAAGCGACTTGCTTATTTCGCTTTTGCCACCACCGCTTACGGTGCACGGTTTGTGACAGACGATACCATCGGCGCTGATCCCAATCAGACGCCAGCTCGGCGCCTTGGGATGCTTCTCCATCTTGATGCGATAGCCACTGGGAGCAACATAGGTAAAGCCGGGTTGTAACGGGATACTGCAGTCACGCCCATCGTGCGTCCAATGGATCTTCTGATCGTACAGAGTCGCCCGTGCGCTCTCGGGAATGTAAATCAGTTCGGGACAAATGCGATCGATGGCGAATCCATCTTCTTGCACATCGATTTGTTCTGCGTAGTCGCGTCGAACATCCGCGAACGTCCGGCCGTTATAGCGCTGACTATCAACTTGGAATTCGTCGCCGAGCGACCAACTGGGAAATGCTAAAGTACCACCCGCGTGCTCTTCTTCGACATTGCCCATGAGGTTGGCAGCATAGCTGATCTGCGTTTTGACTTCCTTCTTGCAGTAACCGAAATAGTTGTCGGCGATCAGCGTCACGATTACACCGCGTTCGGTGCGGCATGTGACTTTGAAAGCACTGCCATCGTTGTACTTTTCACTTTCGTCCTTGTAGCACATTGCGTCGCGGCGCTGGCGTTCGGTCGCGTCATCCCAATGCGGCAAGCCCAACTCCTTTTTGGTCAGATGGGTTAGGTGGGGCGCGAGGATGACACAGCCGGTGTGGCCCGACCAGTGAAGGACATCAAGCCCCGCATCATTTTCGGTAACCTGAGGATCGCCTGCGTTTCCAAAGATCGATTCGACGAAGTCGAGATTGCTAACCAATCCGCCCGGAACGAAGAACCGGACCTCCATGGATTTGTGGCGGGAAAAATTGGCCACAGCTGGACAAACAAGGGGACGCACCATGAGCGAGACAAACTTCTCGCACGCGGATTCATCCGCTTCGTTGGTGCAATAGGGCAGGCGCATGGATTCGGCCGGTGGGCGGACAGCATGCTGAAAGAGCCGCGCAAACGTGTGTTTAGGCACAGCCCGCTTGTCTGCCGGGATCGGCAAGCCCCCCTCGCAGACATGAAACGTACCTTTCGTGGTTCGTCTGTCGGCTCGCGGATTGTGGACGACGCCATTGTGGACTCGGTGGCTGGAGACCAACTCGTTCTGGAAACTGTCGCCATCGTGCGGAAGGCTCAGCATACGAGCTAGACCGTGTCGGTCCAGGCAGAAAGAATCACTGGGTAACTCAAGCGGACCATCCAGCGGCGCGTCGGCAAAGTGATCCCGCAGGAAGGACTCAATCCGTCCGTCGATGGCAGGCTGGTGTTCGGCTAACAGGCGGTTCTTCTCACGAAGCGAACTCAGCAGGCTGCCGTGCCACATGCTGCTTGAGGCTTCACCGGACACCGAAACACCTGCTACCGCCAGCTGCATCCTCAGGTACTCTTCGAGTTCCTTCCGGTCTGAAGCGTCTTTGACCTTGTCTGCATCCCACCCGAGTGCCATTTGAGGATCGTTGACCAACCACGCGTCGCCAAGATCTTGCCAGTCGATCGACATTTTTGTTCCTAGATAAGTGTCGCTCTGAGAAGAGCAAATGAAATGATGGACCAGCCATAGCTACGCCTGCAGCCATACGTAGCTACGCCAGCAAAAAGAAAAGCACGCTCGCCACAGCCCGCGGCGGAGATTATACGGCTATCTGTGCCGCGTTCGTACCACCGCACCCTCACTTCGCCTGGAACTGACCAGAGCGAAATGTCACCAACGCCGGCTCAATAACACGCTCCAAAGAACGGCACTGCAGAATCGCGGGCGACTTTAGGAGGACTCAGGAACATAATGGGCGATTCGGACTCGCACAGGTTGCATAACGGGCAACTATCTTGCATAGTGGCCTGAACCAGATTGGCTTGCGGGCACCCCCCCTTTTTGCTCGAACACTCTTTACTCGAACTCGTACGGAAATTGACGCAATGCGTTTTTTGCGAACACTCGAAGATTCTTCAGGACGGTTCAGGTTGTTTCACACTTCGAAGCTAGTTGCGGCCCTGCTAAGTGTGCTGGCCGTCGGGCTTACGGCAAATCAATCAACAGCCATCGAGGGCGCGGCTGGCAAATTCCGGGTCGCCGAGGGTTTTGCGGTCGATCTCGTACATGACGTCTCCAAAGACGGTTCCGTGTCTTGGGTTTCGCTGTGCGTTGATCCCAAAGGACGCATCATCGCCAGTGACCAATATGGCAAGCTGTATCGAGTGACGATGGATGGCGAAGGCGAAGCCAAGGTCGAACAGCTCGACATCAACATCGGAATGGCACAAGGCATGCTGTGCGCGTTCGATTCGCTGTACATCAATATCAACGCACGCGGAAAAGACTTGCGTGGCACCGATGCGAAAGGCCCAGGCGTTTATCGGCTAACCGACTCCAATGGTGACGATCAGTATGACAAAGTGGAGTACATCGTGCCGATGAGTGACAAAGCGGGCGAGCACGGACCGCACGCGCTCGTCCTTTCGCCGGACGGCACAAAGATCTACTTCTGCAGTGGGAATCAAGTTGACGTACCAGAGAAAGCCACTTCTGGGCCAGCTCCGAGACTCTGGGATGAAGACCACCTACTCGGTCGAATGAGCGACGCTCGCGGTCACATGGCCGGCCGAAAGGCGCCCGGTGGATGGATTTGTCGAATGGATCCTGATGGAAGTAATGTTGAACTGATCGCGACCGGGTTCCGAAACGAATACGATATTGCGTTCAACGAACATGGTGAATTGTTTGCATATGACGCGGACATGGAATGGGACATCGGCACGCCGTGGTATCGCCCGACGCGAGTTAATCATGTCATCAGCGGTGCAGAATTCGGTTGGCGGAATGGAACTGGCAAGTGGCCAGACTACTACGGAGACAGCGTTGGATCGGTAGTCAATATTGGCCCCGGTTCGCCAACCGGAATTGCGTTTGGCACCGGTGCAAAGTTCCCGGCCGCGTACCAACATTCCCTGTTCATTAGCGACTGGAGCTACGGTGTGATTTACTCCGTGGCGATGCAGCCAGAGGGTGCCAGCTACACCGGCGAATTCAAGTCATTTGTTACCGCGGCGCCGATGGCTGTCACGGATTTGGTCGTTCACCCCGACGGCAATCTCTATTTCGCCGTTGGTGGTCGTCGCACAGCTTCGTCGCTCTATCGCGTGCGTTACATTGGCGATGCTTCCACGGCACCGGTTCCTTTGCCGGTTGAAGCAGAAACCCAGACTGCTCGCGGGCTGCTTACGGAACTGGAAAGCTTGCATCGTCCCGGTATTTCGCCGGATGACATCAACCGAGCAGTAGCACAGCTGTCCAGTCCTGACCGAACGATACGGTTTGCAGCTCGAATCGCCCTGGAACACCAGGATGTATCGATGTGGCGTGAGAAGGTCCTGGCGGTCCAAGAACCGCTTGGCATCATCACCGGTGCGTATGCGCTTGCTCGAGTGCGCTCGACGCAGGATCGTGATGCGGTTCTCCAGCGTCTGCTGGGACTAGACCTAGGGGAAATGCCCCAGGCAGCCGCCCTGGAGGCGATTCGCGCGATGCACCTGACGTGGATTCGACTGGGCGGACCTGGCGACTACCGACAGGCTGCGATCGAACGACTTAGCAAGCACTTTCCCGCGTCCAGCAGCAAGCTCAATCGCGAGCTAGCTTCATCATTGGTTTACCTGAATGCTAACGGCATCGTTCCGCAAGTCGTTGAGCAGATGGCGTCGGCTGTCGCTCAGGATGAACAGATTCACTACGCGTTCATACTTCGTGATGTCGATCAAGGTTGGACGCCAGAGTCCCGCGAAGCTTATTTTCAGTGGTTCCGCGATATCCAGCAGGCTCGTGGTGGTGCTTCGTTCGGTGGTTTCCTCGACAATATCCGAAAGGCTCAGGTCGCTAAGCTGCCCGCCGAGGCCAAAGACCAACTTGGCGCCTTAATCGATGCACCGCTGCAGCCAGTTGATCCTTTGGAAGACCTGTCTCCGCGAGATGTCGTCGAACGCTGGACGGTATCTCGCTTGCAAGAAGAGCTTGCGAAGCTTAAGGATTTCCAGGCCGACTACGACAAAGGCCGCCGACTGACCGCAACGGCCCAGTGCTTCAAATGTCATCGTTTTGCCGGTCGCGGCGGTATCCAAGGTCCCGACCTGACGAGTGCGGGTGGTCGTTTTGGGCAAACCGAGATGCTGGTCGCCATTGTTGATCCGAACAAGTCGATTAGCGATCAATACCAGGCAACTCAGTTTCTGACCGAGGACGATGTGATTACCGGACGCATCGCGAACTTGAGTGGTGGCGAATACAAAGTTGTCGAGAACATGCTCGATCCCGGCAAATTCACGCCGGTGAAAGTGTCCGAGATCATCGATCAACGGGATTCACCTACCAGCATGATGCCAGCCGGTCTGCTCGACACGTTTTCACCCGAAGAGGTCGCTCAAATCCTCGCCTACATCAAGAGCGGCGGTCGCAACTAAGATGCTAAGGGCGTTTGTAGTCGCGCAAGGGCTTTTCTAAATCGGCCCAACCGCCAGAATTTCTCGCAAGTCCGGCTACAAGATGACTCGTTGCCGGAGCGACAAATTCTTGCGAATCCGGCTACGGATCTCCGGCTACGGATACCCTCCGTAGCCGGAACACGATCGTCAGAGGCTTAGAAGCAGATTCGGCCGCTATAGCGTGGCACAAACGCAGGTACCGGTGCACGATAACGCGGTGCGTAATAGGTGCTACGGATCACAGGCGATGTGTAGACGCCTGGGTAGCGGAACGACGAATAACCAACGCTCCCAACCCCTACCCCACGATATCCGTACGATCTGTACGAATAGCCTGGGAAACCGACTTGGGTGACGCCAACTCTTCCAAAGCCTGGGTGGTAAACAGGGCTGCCGAAACCGACCGGATTGCCAACGCTGAAACCAATTCCAATCTGTGCCTTGGCCTCATGGCTGTCCGCCGCAAACATGACAGCGATGGCGAGAATAGGAGCTAAGCTGAGCTTCATTAGGTTCTTCATAGGTACCCTCCCGAGTAACGAATGGTTTGCTCAATGTCTCGCCAGCCAATGGGGCTCCGCGAGTATCACTAGCACGATAAAGCAATACCCGTGCCAGAGAATTTGAGCCAACAGCGGTTTCGTAGACGGCCAGCCTTAAGTCGTTACCTGGGAACGGTTTGCGACCCCCGGCCTCCGGCTCCGCATTCTTTAACCAAATCGCCAATTTTTCGCAGTTAGCGTGTTCGACGAAAAGCACGGTATCAAATCGACATCCCGCGCAGTCGAAGATACACGCAACCCTTTAAATTAACGACAGCGGGCCGCACGCAGATCAGCCCCAGCAGAGTCCACTTGGTCGCCTTGATGCTATGCGATTTCCGAGGCACTTGGGGCGTTGTCGATGACGGTTTCGACGACGGAGAGAAGCTGCTTGAGCTTGAAGGGTTTGTAGAGAAGTGCGTTTGGGTGCAGGCCTGCCTGCCGGGCATTTACGATCGAATGGCCTGGGTCCCAGCCAAATCCTTGCATAAGGGCCATTGGCACATGATCGGTGATCTTCATCAAGCGTAACATCAATTGGTACCCGCTATAGTCAGGCAGCTTGACGGCGCTGATAACTGCATCGTAAGCAGCATCCAAGTGGCTTGCTCGGTACATGCAGACCGCTTCGTCACCAGTGTGAGCTGCTTCGACGATACACCCGTATCGCTCGAGTAGACAATGAGCGTCATTCAAGATTGTGTGATCATCATCGACCACCAAGATTCGGCGACCGCTCAGCTTCTCGTGAAGTTCAGCAGGAATGCCGACGGGAATTGCTTCCGTGGGGGCTAGTTGGGCACCAATATCTTGGATCACTCGGCGAATCGACCGGGCACTCTGCAAAATCTTCTGCAGGCGATCAACTGATTCAGCATCCTTGCCAATCTGGGCTTCAATGATGTGAACTGCGTTGTTGAGAATCTGGTCGACGGGCGACGCTACAGCTCGGTGAATTTCTTCGTAGCTGCGCTGGGCGGCGGTATTCTTCTGGGCGACCAATAGCTCAAGCGTATTGAGGGCGACGGCAACATCACGGGCGAAAATCTCAAGAAACTGCAGATCCGTTGAATCGAATGCTGCAACCTTGTGGCTTTCAACGTTGATGGTTCCAATCACCGTCTCTTGCAGCAGCAAGGGCACCGTAAGTGAACTCGCTGCACCGGTGAATGCGGCCAAATACAGCGGGTCTTGCTGAACATCGTCACAAATGTAGGCCTTGCCAGTCGATGCGACGTAGCCCGTTACACCGTTTCCCTGCGGATGGGCAGAAAGTTGCCGATCGGCAGCATCTTGATCAATTCCCACGCTCAAAAGCGGGCGCAACTTGCTGGTCGATTGTTCGAGTATACGAATCTCGATGACTTCGACGTTGAGCAGATCTGCTGTGTAGTGTCGGATATTGTCCTTCAGCAGCTCGATTCGTGCATTGGTATCGAGCCCGAAGATTTCGTCAGGCGTAAGATCAGCCAACTTTAAGCCGGCTTGGTGTATCGCTTGCAGTTTGTGTTGTTGCTGAATTTCCACGGTCACGTCGCTGACCGTAGCCACCAAGGCAGCATTGTCAGTCGCAGCCTCACGCAGTGGAGCCACGTGGACTTGGAAGTACCGATTGTCAGCCGTCTGCAACGTACTGCTGCTGCTCGCGCTGGTTGCTAGGGCGGTGTGGAAGGGGCAGAAATCGGGCCCCATAATCTCCGGACCACCTAGGACCGCATAAAAATTCTGCCCGCGCGGGTCTTCCATCGGAGACCAAGCGCAAAGCTTGCTGTTGGCCCAAGTAACCACCATCTCCGAGTTGATCAACGCAACGCCGTCAGGCATGCCATCCAATATGCGTTCACTCTGCAAGAAGCGGATCATGCGGTCATCGCATTCTTCTCCGCACCCATCAAGCAGCACTCCGTCGTACGCTTGACCAGACATTCGGGCAATTGCCTCAACCGCGCTGGTTACGCTTTCTGTCTGGACGTCGTCTGCAAACTGAACGTGGCCGTGTTGACCGCGTGGTTGCGAACCCGCTACAGAAATGCGTAGCACCTTGCCTGGCAGTGTCATCAACCGTTCCCCGCCGAGCCTACGGATGTGGCTCGTTGAATTAATAAGGGTTCGTCTTTAACGTGGGCTATGCTGATTGGCAATCGGAGCGTGGCGGCCTGACGCCAGCTAATGTGCAAACGCTATTTGCAAAAGCAAATTGTTGCGCCGGAGCAAAGTTGTCGACCGTCACCGACTGCTCGTAAGTGCGACAGCGACGCGCGAATCCAAGCACTACCCAAACCAAATTTTAGTATACGAGTCAGAAATTTGGCAATCAACATCATCCACTCCGCGATCCGAAGGTACCCTCGGTCCGGAATGTCGATGCATTGCGCCGCCAAAATCGTCCTTGCCGCCGCTCAAGGGCAAGACAGAGGACGGAAGCTACTCAAATTGGCTCCAATGTTCGTGAATTTTGACGGCATAAGTCGCGAACTTATTTTCTCGAGGACGGCATGTCTGCTTGCGGTTTGACGCTGACGCTCGTGCCGAATGTCAATCGTCGAATCGCGTTGGGTGAGTTCAGGGCAATGCCGACCAGTTTATCGGACACTTCCTACGCTGAAATCGTCGCCATTAAGGACCTCGAAGCCGAGTGCAGGACCTCGCACGGCGGCCAGAATCTCACGCTCGGTGAACTTGGCGTTCTCCGGCAAGATGAATTGAAGCTCACGATTACCGAGTGATTCGCTTGTCGAGCAACTGTAGACCATTCCCTCAATCACCAGAGCCAACGCAGCTTCTCCCTCCGGCATTGCTTCGCGAAGGGCCCGTCGGCCCGATGCGGTCAGCCGGATAGTGAGGATTAGTTTCGCGTTGTTCACTTGAAGGCCTGAGGGAACGTATTCGGACTTGCTAACCAATCTACTTTCATTGACCAATCCAAAACGCATGCTTGCCCCGGAGGCCGACGAGTCGCTGAGGCTGATAACTTGACTTTGAATCGGAAGCTCCAGTCCAAGGCCAGTTTTCTGCAATCCAAGTCGTTCGACCAGACTGTCGGCGATTGCGCCACGCACGACTGGGAAATGTGTTGGCGGCGTTGAACTACCGATTGCGGCCTCCTCGTCCAACAAACCTGAAGATTCAGCGTTCTCCGTGTCGGTATGATCGGCCAAGGTCCTGGAATCAAGATTATCAATTTCCATATCTTCGCCATCGCCAACTTCCGCTTCCGTCGGCTCTGATTCCGTTGATGCAAGATCCGTGCCTTCGTCTCCATTGTCGGCATAGGTTACCCAAAGCAACTGAGGCGGCTGGCTTATGCGAAGCGTCGATTTAATGGCTTGGATGTCCCCTGGATAAGCGGATACCACGAAAGCTTGACCGCTAGTCTCGCTTCCGGATCGAATGTTCACGAAGGCGTCAAAATCGGTTAGCCTCGCGAAGACTGCATTACGAAACGCACTTCGGTCGACAGCAGTATCTGCAATTGGCACTGCGCGGAACGATACGTCTTCGCGACTTTGGAAGGCCCCTTGCTTGTAGGCGATCAACGTAACGACCAGCCCCACCAAGGCCATGATGTTCAGTGCTGTGAAGAGTCGCGACGATCGAGTTTCACGAATGAACATCATCGTCGTCGCCCCCCATGACTTGGTCGGCGTGGCGACCTGACCAGCAGCATCCCCTGAGGTCGCCGGAATGCCCGAGCTCCCCGGAATGCCCGAGCTCCCAGGAATGCCCGAGCTGGCAGGACTAGCGGCAGACTCCTTTTCGATCAGCCAACCTCGTGCCCAAATGGCAAGTGGGAAACTCAGAAACCAAACCGGCGTGACGGGAAACATCGACAGTATCGTGGCGGCCAAACTGATTCCCTTGGGTCGGGCTGCTAAGTTGCAAGCGCCAGCAATGATCTGCACCACGAAAATCGGAGTCCACGTGACGCACATCAACAGGATCATGGCAATCTTCTCATCTCCATGAACGTTCAACGCAGTCATTGTGATGCCGATGGCCAGCGCACCCATGTTTAGGATCGCACACACGAACAGCATCACTGCAAAGTACAGTCGATTGGTCTCATTGCCGTCTGACACTCCGTAGTATTTGGGTAAGTCGCTCGAGAATCCCAAATTCTGAAGCAATTGCTTCGCATATGCGGTATCCGATCGCTTGATCTTTAGTTCGACAACTCCGGTCTCGGCGTTAGGCAATTCTCCCAGTTGTGAAATCGTTTCAGTGCTGATGGCGACTTTGGCACTGAACACCGAAGGGTTCAGCTCGAGCCGCGTTAAGTTCTCACGGGGTATTTCTACCACATGCGTCTGAGATTTGACGCCGCCCCAAATCGCATCGCGCATCCGAAACTCGGCCGTCAACTTGTCGCCGCTGGCGTGCAACATTCCAACCGCTTCTGCAAATCCGCCTAGCGTGTCTGCAGTAAAGGGAACGCTAACGTTCTTGCCAACTCTCCCGCCGGAATGCTGGGAGTGCGTCTTCACAGCGACGGCCGCGCGAACGTTGTCAACCGCTTCTGCCAACTCGGCAGCCGACTGGTAACGCTCACTGGGCTTGCGGCTCATCGCTTTGTGGATAATCTCGTCGACGGCATGATCAACATCGGGCGCCAGCGAACTAGCTGGCTCATACCTTCCCAACGGTAGTTCGCCTGTCAGCAACTCATAAAGCACGACGCCCAAGGCATACAGATCGACCCGATGGTCAACGCTCTCAGGTGCTTCCATATGCTCCGGAGCCAGGTAGTGCAGGGACCCAAGGACCTGGCGCGTTGCAGTTAGCGTCGGAGTTTTCACGGATTCATCAAGGATTTTCGCGATACCGAAATCGGCTAGCTTCACGACGCCTTCATGGCTGAGCAAGATATTTTCGGGTTTGATATCGCGGTGTACGACACCTTTTGAGTGAGCGTATTGAAGCGCGCGACAAATATTGCTGATCAGCTCCAGCGCGTCGTCGCGTGAAACGGCAGACTGATTGATTAGGTCACGCAAGTTGGTGCCGTCGACGTATTCCATCGCCAGGTACGCACCGCCGGCTTGGGTGTGGCCGTAGTCAAAGACCGTAACAATGTTGGGGTGCGAGAGTTTCGCGAGCGCTTTGGCTTCACGGTCAAACCGATCCAGGAACGCCGTATCTCCGGAAAGCTCGCGAGCTATCAATTTGACGGCGACGTCACGATCGAGCGTTGTTTGCCGGGCATGGTAAATCGCGCCCATACCGCCACGACCGATCAGGCGAGTGACCTCCAGCTGCGGAAACTGCTCGTTGAGTTCCTCGGGAGTTGGCATCGCGTACTGTGCCGCTTCCGGCTTCGGTTCGGGAGCCACTGAGGCCGCTAGCTTCAGCAAGCAGGCTGGACAGGATCCGCTTGAGTCAAAGCTCATTCCACATTCATGGCAGGTATCATTTGGCATGGTAAGCATTTCAGCAGATGAAAATCGCAGCGAAGTCCGCGTTTTGAGGTAACTAAGGAAACTTGGGAACCCACATTGCCGCATTCGGCCGAACGAGCTGTAGCCAGCTCGTTTGGAGGCGCATCCTGAGGACCCGTTCTAGTGAGAATTTCGATTTTCGCCCTTGGCGGTTACAGGGGGATCAAAAAATTTGCACAAGTTTGCGGTTACTGAAGCATCTAAGACGCCTAGGCTACCGCCATCCTCAGCCAATGATTCCAAATAGCCGAGTGTTTTGGCGCACGCCTTAGCGCCCCCGCAGTCCTTGCACAGTCGGGCAGCCAGTACAGTCGGGCAACCAGTACTGTCGGACGAACGCCTCAGCCAACCTCCGGCCGGTTTTAGCCTGGTTGCTTAGCAGAGTCGCTGGCGAAGTTCGCTAGAATGGCGCTTAGGCGGTTTCAACCCAAGTTTCGCTTTTATCACCACCAACACCATTTTACTTCACGCGTAATTTGTCAGGATGGGACGTCAGTCCCTGCAGCAAGATGGATTCGGTACCGCATTCAGCCTCGTCCGCTGCACGCCAAACTGTCATTGAAGCCTCACGCTTCAGACGCTGGCTGTGTTTACTCTGCGTTTTGGTAGGATTCGCGTTAATTCCAGCAGCATGCGTCCGTCCCCTCAAAGCACAGACGGCTGCCGAGGTCACCGATGCAGACGCGTTTTCCGATAGTTCGACGACTGAGGATCTGCCAGTCGGCTACGTCGTTGATATTCCGCTGCCAATCGTCGGCGACCGTGATGCGATCGTGGCTGGTCAGTTGGAGGCAATTCGAAGCGGTACTGAGGGTACGCGACCTACCGTCATCCTGAATTTTGGGGCGGAAACCGGGGACGGAACCGGCAGCAGCGGACGCGGCAGCCAATTCGAGCGCTGCCTGGCACTGGCCCGCGACCTTATCGATTGGGTGCCGCACGCGCGACTGGTCGCGTTTGTGCCAAAGAACGTCGAAGGGCATGCGGTACTGCCGATCTTAGCCTGCGAAGAGCTAATCATTGCAAGCGACGCCACGCTTGGGGCTGCCGCGATCGATGAACCGGCTGATGATTGGATAATGACCTCCTACCAAAACGTTTCTGCGAAGCGGGGGCTGCTTCCAACGGCCATCGTCCGCACCATGCTCGATCCGGAAGCCGTCGCGATCCGAGTGCAAATACAAGATTCGGCCACACCCGAGACCGTCGGCAAGGAGAAAGCCACCCAACTGCGTAGCACCGGTGCAATTGAAAGCGAAGATTCACTATGGGACGGTGGCGGCCTAGCCTCCTACACGGGCGAACAGCTCAGTCGTTATCAGTGGGCGTTGGGCAACGCCAGTTCATTGCTTGACGCCGCCAAAGTGGCAAAGATCAACACCAGTCTGCGTAGTGTGAGCCAGCTGCCTCGCGATTGGAAGCCGGTGCAAGTCACTTTGGCTGGTGAGCTAAGCAATGTGCGAGTCAATCAAATCATCCGTGGATTGACCGAACAGGTTGAAGACGGCTGTAACCTCATATTGATTCGGTTGCGTGGCGCAAAAGCCGACATGATCCAAGCAACTCGGTTAGCGGAGTTTTTGGAAAGCGAGATCACCAAGGATGTTTACAGGCTGGTAAGTATCGAAGCTGCCACGCAGGGTCCAGTTGGCGTGGTGCTCGCAGCTGCCGACGAAGTGGTCATGGTTGGCAACGCTACCATCGGACCAGACGTTGAAGCTGTTGGCAACGGATCGCCGGAGTCGATTCACCGGACGATCAACGAACTAGCCACCGGGGGAGTTCGCCCCGTACCGTTGTTGGCGGCAATCTGTTCGCCTGAAATACTCGTGAAAGAGTTTGTTCACCAGGACACGGGTGAAAGAGCAATTTTCACCGACTGGCAGATCGAACAGCAGGCTGGTGCGGATCGATGGCTTGAAAAACGGACCGTTGCGGGCGGCAAAGACATCGATCTCGATTTGGCAGTTCGCTATCGGCTGATCGACTCCGTAGATGGCACTCGCCAATCAGCGTTTGGGAGGCTGGGCCTCGAGCAGGAGCCCCCGGAACTGAAACTTAGCTGGATTGATGCCGGTGTTCAGTTATTGGCCTCGCAAACTTGGTTGCCACGTTTGTTGATGATGATTGGCTTTTTCGCCTTGATGGCAGAACTAAGTGCTCCAGGGATTGGAGTGGGTGGTTTTTTGTCTGCCTTCTGTTTCGTAGGTTTTTTCTGGCTGGAAGGACTCAATGGGAACGTCGAAGCACTTGAGGTCGTGTTGTTCATATTCGGTCTAGTAGCTCTCGGGCTGGAACTGTTCGTCATTCCCGGTTTCGGTATCTTTGGGATCGGTGGATTGTTGATGCTGCTGGTCTCGATTGTCCTGGCAAGTCAGACTTTCGTGCTTCCAACCAATTCCGCCCAACTGAGCCAAGTGGCCGTCAACTTGTTCTGGGTCGCTTGTCTGGCACTCGGTGGGATGGTTGGTCTGCTGCTCATGCACCGTCGGCTGGAAAATTCGCCACTACTCCGCTGGGTTACGCTCGAGCCGCCAACACCGGAGATGCTCGAAGATCGCGATGGAATTGAGGCCACTCGTCGACTGGAGAATCTGCTCGGCCAAAATGGTATCACCACGACGCGACTGAACCCCAGTGGCAAAGCTCAGTTTGGCAATAGCGTGGTTTCGGTAGTAGGCACTGGCAACTTGATTGGCGAAGGCATTCCGGTGACGGTCGTGGAAGTCCGTGGCCCGCTCATACTCGTAGAGGAAGTGGAGGCCTAGTTATGCTCCTGGGCAGAATCGCAGGCATCGATCTGAAAATCCATTGGTCGTTTTGGGCACTGGTGGGCTTCTACTTGATCTCAACGTCAATGGCCGCCGGTCTTGCCCAAGGCGCGTTTTCAGTAGTACTGATAGGCTCGGTCTTTGCTTGCGTGGTTGCGCACGAGTACGGTCAC
>DNPC01000720.1 GCA_003501565.1 Planctomycetaceae bacterium
CCTACGTGAGAAGACGAACACGCAACGGGCACGACCAAATTCTCAATATCCTTGGGCAGGAGGGCAGCAAACGGAATTTGATAGGGCGCACACCGCTTGTAGAATTCTCCGGTATGGCGGCCTCCGAAAAGCGGTCCTTCGTGATAGGTACCGTGACAGTTCGGCCCGTAGTCTCCCATGGCGATCGAATCCGGCTGAAAAACCGCGCGTGCATGATTCGTGTTCGCTGCTCGTTCGACGTCATTCTGAGTAAAGACATACCGGCCTTTCATACGTCTTGCTTCCCTGACATACAGTTGCTCCGGAAGATGAGCAGTCTGCTCTAGTTCGTCACGGCACAGCCCCCACTCACGTGCCTCTTCGGCGAAGCGTTTGGGAACCGAAGGATCGTTTTGAAGAAAAAACAGCATCCCAATGTTATGCCGGATGTGCTGAGCAAAAATCGCCTGCCGCGTTGCATGGTCGCCGTCAGGCCATGCACTATTGATGTTTGGAAGCGACAACCTGACATTGCTGTGAGACACATCATTGATGTCACGCTTCCCATTAGGCAACTTCGGCGTTTGCCGTTTGTAGATGCCACCCGGCAACCCTCCCAGCGGATCACCAAAAATGCGCTTTACCTCGCCACCCTCCAGTAACTCCACGAGTCCTGCATAGTCTTCAGGCTTGTAGCCCGGGGGCTTTGGGACTGACACTCGATTTGCCGGACGATTAGTCATCGTCAACCGAAAGTTGTAGCCTTGGACTTGACCGTCAGCCTTCTCGGGGGCCAGCGATTCACCGTACTGTCCTCTACTTTCGCGGCCGACTGAATATTCAACGCCGGCTGCCGCCAGCAGATCACCTTCGTAACTGGCATCAACAAAATAGCGACCGCTAATGCAGCGCTCTTCACCGTCGGGAGAGTGGACCAAACAGATCTTTGCGATGCGTTGGCTTTGAACGCTGGCCTGCTTAAGGCGGTAGTTGGTTTGCAACGTGATGCCGGGCAGATCAAGCATATTCGAGAATGCTTTAAAGTTGACTTCCGGCCCCGCGTGTGTCCCAAGGAGGCTGTCTTTCACTTGATCAGAATCAGCGCCATACTTGGAGACGAAGTACTGTAGCACTCGGTTGTTTAGTTCTCGAAACAAACCTGTCCGAGCTTCAAAGGTACGAAAGTCTGGGTGGGTTAGACCATTGGTGATCATGCCGCCGACACGCTGGTAGGGAGTCACCAACGCGATGCGCAGTCCCGAGTCCCGCCTTGCCGCGGCCACTGCAGCCGCGATTCCACCCGGCGTTGCACCGTAAACGACGACGTCAAAACGTTCTTCGGCTTGGCTGCTCTCCGCCGAACCTACCGGCGTGATGCCAACGCAGATTAACAGTACCGTGCATATCGCACTTCTCAATCGCATAAAACGTTCTCTATTTTCAAAGGCAGCGTTGTTGCTAGCTTGGCTCAGAGTACTTTTTCTCGTGCAAGCAACTCATTGTCGAGCTCAACCCCTAGTCCCGGACCATCTGGAACTTTCACAACTCCATTAGTCACTTTCCCGTAGGACCGATATTCCTGGTAGGGCCCGGGATTCGGAAGGACGCTACATAATTGCAGGTTCCCGGCAGCTACTGGTAGGACTTTGGGGCTGTGCGGCGTAACTGGTATACCCTTTGCCGCGGCCATGCGAGCAACACGTAGCGTGCGCAGGATTCCTCCGTTGTAGAAGACATCCGGCTGCACGATGTCCACCATTCTTTCGTCCACCATAGCTTGCCACTGCCACAGGTTGCTGTCTTGTTCACCACCTGCAATTTGGATCTTCCGTTGTGATAAAGCTTCGGTTACTGCCTGCGTCCCGCGATAATCCTGCCATGGAACCGGCTCTTCAAAGAACGCCACTCCATAGTCGTCAAAAAAATGCCCCATCTCAATTGCTTCAGCAACGGTGTACGAACTATTTGCGTCGACGTAAATCGTTGTTTTATCTCCCAGCCGTTTGCGGGCAAGTTCGATCATGCGACGATCACGTCGCATTTGGGCTTTCGAATTCGCCATCCGCAGGCCGACTTTTAGCTTGGTAGCCGACGCCCCCGTTTTCTCCAGGTCGCGTGCCGCATTGTCGACCTCAACTTGGGGCGTTGTGGTCCTACCAAATTGGGAGATGTAAACGGGTATTTCCTGGCGAATTGCACCTCCAATCAAGCTCGCCAACGGCACGTCCGCACTCCGACTCAGCAAATCGAGGATGGCGATTTCTACGTGCCCCACGATATTCCAAAATGGCATTCCCGCAAATTTATACACACTGCCACGTTCGTCGCGGACGGTATAAACTCCATCGACCAGCGACTCGATGTTACGGGCATCCTTGCCCAAGAAGAATGGAAAGATCAGCTGCTTGGCCATCTCTAACGTGACTTTCAAGCGGTCGTTGCCGGGGCAGTACCCGGTGCGTCCATCTTCGCTGCGTACTCGCATCCAGATCGATTCACCCACAAGCAACTGCTCAATTGCAGCAATCTTTACCGGCTCGCTAAATCGTCCGTCCAGCGTTAAGGCAGTGGAACTGCTGCCTGGTACGTCCACAGCTTCAGAACGCTGACGCAAGCAGCCAAGGGCCGTCAAAGCAACTGCGGAGCGAAGCATCAGGCGTCGCGAAATTGACTGTACCATGCGGTTCTACCTCGTTGTGGACTTGTGAAATCTAATCGCCAGTTTAGCTGATCGTTGGACAGGACGTTTGCAACTGTGAAGTTCACATGAACGTCCGCTCAGTTTCCGCAATCATCGATAGCAAACGGTCTTTCACTTGGCTAACTTGATCATCGGTACTTCAGAATCACTCGGACTTCGCCTGGCACGCACAAATGAAAATCCACTCCGCCACATGCATCGCTGGCATTGCAACACTTTGCATCATCGGTTCGCATGCATCCCTCGCGTTGGGCCAGACCAAGGATTCGCCTAACCACTCAAAACATCAAAACAAGGTCGTCCATCAGTTTTCAATCCCCGCTCGTCAAGGTGTTGCGGTCGATCGCAATTATTTGTACGCGATCTCTAATACCGAAATCGTTAAGTGTGAAAAACTGACCGGTGAAGTCGTTACATCATGGGTAGCTGATGCAAATACGCCCAGGCACGGCCACATCCTGCATCTCAATAGCGGCACCGTTGTCGGCACACAGTTATTCTGCGCGCATTCACGCTATCCCATTGCGCCGAACGACAATACGGTTGAATTATGGGACGTTGAAGACCGCAAGCTGGAACACATTGCTTCGCTAAACATACCTGGCAAGTACGGATCGCTTACTTGGATCGACCAACACCGGAATGGTTCCTGGTGGATGTGCTTTGCGCGATACGGGAGGCCCGAAAATGAAAAGACAACGCTTGTCCATTACAAGTTTGAACAACCTGCGATGCACAAAGGCCTCCCGCAGTTCATCGAAATTGAGTCATGGAATTTCCCCGAAGAAGTCATCCAACACTGGGGGACCAAGAGCTGCTCCGGTGGTTCATGGGGCCCGGATGGTCTGTTGTACACAACTGGCCATGACGACTCGACGGCTTTCGTTCTCTCAATTGATGAGCCAATTCAAGACGATTCCGGCGGCGTTGCTGCTTCCCCTAACCGGCCCTCCAGGCTGCGGCTTGCTAGGACTGAAACTGGGATGGGCTTTTTCGGACAAGCAATCGCTTGGGACCGCTCTGCCCAAGATCCGATTCTGTGGGGAATAGTTAAACGCAAGAACGTGTCGGCAACTCTCATTCCAGCCGCCGCAGTCAAACCGAGTGGTTCAGAGAACGATTAGCTTGCCATGTCCGTTGGCAGCTCGAGGCATGGCTCGCCGACCGTCAATTTCGATTCAGACGGGGTACTCGGCTATCTACAATTCTGCAACTTGCCAGATTTAAGCGCCTGTCAGAACGAGATTGCAGACCGGAGTAGCACTTTGCGTAGTTTTCCATGGCCGTTAATCTTGGTCGCGACATTCTTATTGCCAGGCTGTCGTCCCAACAACTCGGCTACCAACCCCGACTCGGATAAGCTTGCCGACGCCCTCTCTTCCGAAGGTGCAGCAGGCGTCAACGCGTCCTTGGTACCGACATACCCGACGTTTTCACCGACTATTGATGGTGAATTTGATGATTGGGAGGAGGTAGGGTCAGCCACCCAGGATGGTTACGGTGATGGTTCAGAGACCTTCGACATTGATGTAGTGAAGGCTCAAGTGATTGGGCAACAGTTGTTCATTTACTTCGACAATCAACACATCGTCAATTTGCAGAATGGTGAGGAAGGGGAACCGACTCTTAAGCTCAATTTTGATCTGGCCGGTTCGAGGAGATTGACGATCGATTTTCGTGCACGCAGCGCAACTCTTTCATCGGCGAGCGACGAAACGCGCACGGTACCGTGGAATGAACTCCGGTTTAGCAGCCTACCAACATACGCGTCAAATCGATTTGAAATGTCGTTAGACCTTAGCGCCTTTGGACTGTCAGCCGGAGATTCGATCGTAACGAACTTCGCATCATCGGACTCGCTCGAGCAAAGCTTGCTGTTAAAAATCGATGACAGGGCTGCGAAACCGGCGGCAATTCCTATGCCCGGGGCTCCTGAGGGGTCTGGCAGAATTGCGAGTATCAACACGCTCCATTCCGGGCTTTCACAACCCGAGCGTGCTGGCAGCTTCCGTGCAATGATCAGCAAAACTCAACCTGATGTCATTTGCTTCAACGAAGAATGGGAATTGGATGACTTTCAACGCGGTGCGAAGGAAATTCTGGGAGATAGCTACGTTTTGCACTGGCAGAACGGCTGCGCGATCGCCACCAAATCGGAACTGAAACCGCTAGACTTTGATCTTCAGCGTGGAGCGGCCGCCCTCGTGGTGCTCGACGAATTGCCGGTCGTGATCGTGTCGGTGCATTTCAAGTGTTGTGGGTTCGCTGGCAGTGAACAGGATCTCGCCCGAATCGCGGAAGCGCAACAAGTCGTTGCAAACTTGCGCCGACTTAGGCGTGGTGAGTTTGGGAGCGAAGCGGCGGCTGCAGGAGTTGTGATCTTGGGCGACTTCAATCTCGTGGGCTCGCGGCAACCGCTGGACATCATTGAATCTGCAGGCCAGCGGGCTTACACGCTTCGCTCTCTAATTGACCGGAGCACCGCAACCTGGCGTGGGTTGGCGGAAACCGAATCATTCTGGCCTGGTCGCCTGGACTACGCGACTTTCGATCCTGTCCGACTTGAGGCGGTTGGTGGTTTTACCCTCTCAAGCAGCGAAGCGTCCGATCTTTTTCCAGAATCAGGCATTTCCCCTGTTGCAAGCGACCACGCCATGTTGGTACTGGATATTTCACCACCAAGAACCTTTCCGAAAACCCATTAGCCGATCG
>DNPC01000835.1 GCA_003501565.1 Planctomycetaceae bacterium
GAATATATTCCACTTCCGACGCGCGGCACCGCTTGAGAAAGCGGAGTTAGCTCTGGGATGTCAGAAAACGCAGCAATACCGAGTACTGCGACGCACATCGCGAGCGAATCCGTGGGTTCGCCGGACCGCCCCCGCTCCATCTCACTCTGAACCATTTGCTCGCTAGACGCTGTCAACTCAGTCTTCGACGCTCGGTCTTTGTTTGCCTCGTAGGTCGCTATGCCAAGTGGAGTGTTCATCGAATAGCGCACTGAAATAAGTATGCCGACAACCGTAACAAGGAACATCAATCCGATCAGGAATCCGACCTCTTCGCCCGCAGCGATGCCTTGGAGCAATCGCATGCCGCCGAGCGCGAGGATAGCCAAAACTACAAACAGCACCGGCAGGTAGACCGCCCCCTCACCGCGCCGCAGCCCCAACGACTGGAGTCGGTCAGCGATACGATCGAAGTGCGGTTTGGCGGTCGAACCAAGTTTGTCTGTAGCCGTTCCCATGGTGATCGCCATGTAAAGTTCATGGTCTAGGCCGGTTGATGGAGGGGCAGGGCCAGTCGCGTTAAACTTCCATCCCATCAATTTCTTCTCGGCCGATATTGCCCCACTGGTAAACAAGCGCGTCAAACTCACTTCTGTCAAACGCCGCAAACCGCCGGCAAGCACTGCCAATTCGTCTGTTGACAGGTTAGGCTGCTCTTGACCGATGCTGGCCTTCCGCTCTTGATCCACCAAATACAGGCGAGTAAAAACACCGGCCAACAGTGCAATAGCACCTAGACCCGCATAAAAATTCAAGAATTGCGTACCGTTCAAATTGAACGGAGGAATCTTGAACAATGCAATGTCACTGAGCAAAGCAAGGTTTGAATCCGGTGACCGCATCGCCGCTGCGCAACCGGGCAACACGGTCAAGAAAACAACGACGAACGCCACCATGATTGCGATCCAGGTGCGCTGACGTGGGATCATCCAGTAGCGACCGACGTTGACCCACTTCCAGTCACCTGCATGCTCGAAACGCTGTCGAGGCGACGGCCAGACGTCCGGCGGTGGCACATGGCCGAAGATTCTCTCGTAGCTCGCAAGTGTTTCTGCATACCAGCTACGAAATTTTGCACCTTCACTCACCCCTCCGGCAGTCGGCTCGTGGTGCAACGGTTTGCCCAGTTCACGACAGAAGCGATCCCAATAGGAACGTGTATAAGTCAGGTGCAAGTGCCAGGCTTGATCGACTTCTTCGCTGGGAGTGACCGGATGACCGGCTCGCATCGCCAGAATGCAGAATCTCTTGTACTCATCGACGACCCGCTGCGCGAACGAACGCGTCCAGCTGTTTTCGCGGGCCAGTCGATCGACAAATCGCAGGGACTTATCTCCAGGATCTATTTCGAATTGTTCTACCCGTGCAACAAACGCTTGAAGTTCTTCGCTCATAGGTTGACTCCCTGTGAAGCTCTTAACTACCTGTAGACTGCGCGACGCATCCGACCTCTTGTTGTGGTCCTGGTGGCCCCGGTGGTCCTGGCAGCCCTGTGGCCCTGTGAATCTGACGAATGGCATCGCAGGCTGAACCTCTCGCGGCTGCAGCTGACACCATCCAACTGTGGACACGAAGTCTCGAGTCTCATGATTGGCTTCAAAACGCAATGAAATGGGCGCTTGAACGCCTCATGGACGCCGACGCCAAATCTTCTTTGGTTTTTTAGTTTTTTCGCTTGCAAGCTGGCCCCACATCTACTAAAAAACCAAAGAAGCGATTTCTTGATTTGTATTTGGGCATCGCACGCACTGTGAATTGGACTGCGTTTTTCGCAACCTGGCGGGCCGCAGTTACGGGTGAACCGATGAAGGGCACCGCGACCGAGGAGACATGCATGGCACGACCAAGAGCAAGTGAACTGACCGACCGTGAACTCGAAATCATGAACGTGTTTTGGGACGGTGATTCTTCTGAAGTAACGATTGCCGCCGTCCAAGAACGACTGGGCATCGGCGGGCGCGAGCTGGCCTACACGACGGTAGCGACGCTTGTGCGGATCCTAGTCGAAAAAGGATTTCTCAAGCAGGTTACCCAGCGACGCCCCCACATGTTCGCCGCCACTCGCAGCCGCAAAGAAGTCTCCGGACGGCTCTTGCGGAATCTGACGCAACGCGTCTTCGGTGGCTCCGCCGAAGCATTGGTCATGCGACTGATGGAAGACGAACAGCTTAGTGCTTCTGAGCGAAAACGACTTCAGGATTTGTTGCAGGATACCAGCGGTGAGTCCGACTCCGATTCAGATGGCAGCGACAAGTAAAAGGCATCACCATGAATATCATCAACCTTGCAACCTTTTTCGATAACACGGACAGATTTGTGTGGTCACTATTGCAAGCCTCTGTTATTGCTGCGGCCGCACTGTTAGTGTTGCAATTCGCCTGGCGAATCCAGCCCAAGTCCCGGGTCGCATTGGCTTGCACCGCCCTGGTTCTAATGACGCTCGTGCCGATCACCGCGTTCCTGAAAGATGGATGGTGGAGTGTTGGGAGTCTGATTGGCCCACGACACGGTCAGTTGTCTTTCGTCGGATATGGTAAAGCCACTCAGACACGGCCTCCGAAGGACCAAGAGAATTCTTCAGCTGGGACTTCCTTGGCCACGTCGTCTGCCGCCGCTGGTGAACGAACCAATTCAACTTGGTGGGCCGCAACCCAAGCTGCCTTGACTGGGACGTTTGCTTCGAAAGAGGACAATCAACAAACCACTGTCGAATCCGAGCTACCAGGGCTATTGCCCGAGAAGTCAGAATCAGCGGCGGAATCTCCGCCGAACACCGTACCGAAAGTCGTGACCACTAGCACCTGTTGGGCGACCGCGGTCTTCCTTGCATGCGGCCTGAGTATTTTGATTGGATTCAGTCGCTTGTTATTGGGGCTGTGGACGGTACACCGCTTGCGAAAAACGTCGCCGCGGATCATCGATGAACGGCTCGAGTTATTGTTGTGCGAAATCGGATCAGCAGCAGGAATAAGGCGTGTGGTGACGGCGTGCGAAAACTCGCAGATAAACACTGCTGCTGTTGCCGGTTGGCGTAATCCCACTTTGTTGCTTCCATCGGATTGGCAAAGCTGGACTGATCATGAACTGCGCGCAATCGTCAGTCACGAACTCGCACACATTCAGCGCCAAGACTTTCGTACGACCGTCCTTGCGCAGGCCGCCCTAGCGATTCACCTCTACAACCCGCTTGCACACCTCTTGTTCCGCCAACTCCGCTTGGCTCAGGAGTTGGCAGCAGATGCACTTGCGGCCAACCTGGCGGGCGGACGCCAAGACTACACCCAAGTCCTAGCCGCTTTCGCACTTCGCCAGACACCCGCCCACTCCCCACGCTTGCTCGCATTTCCGGCTGCGGCACAAGCCTTCCTTCCCACTCGACACATGTTTGTTAGGAGACTAGAGATGTTAAGAAATCTACCCAGATCAACGAAAGCTGGCAGCTGGTTATCGCTCGCCGCCACGCTTACGCTCGTCGCTGCAGCGTTCTTTGCGTCCGGCCTTCGGCCCAGCACATTGATCGCCCAAGAAGAACCGACAAAACTCATAACAGCGCCAGGTGCCGGAGGTGTTCAATCCAGCGCCCAGACGCGTCAGCTAGCCAGCTATATCCCTGACAGCGTGACCCTTGCCGTTGTGCACGTCGACGTGCAAAAAGTCCTGTCGACTGATTTTGGCAAAGCTCTCATTTCGCAAGAGTTGCCAGAGGAAATCACCGATTTCGGCCCCCCAATGAAACTAAGCGAAATTGAATCGGCCATGGTCGTCTATATGACTTCCGGTGGAAGGTATGAAGAACCAATGGCGATTATCCGTCAGACCCTGCCATTCAGTGCAGAACAAAAGTCGACAGAGGCGGCCTTCAAGATTCTTGACGATCGTACTCTGGTATACCACCCCAACGAATCCATTCGCGATATCGTTGGCCAAGTCGGTACATCTGGCGCTTGGGAAAGTCTGCTAAACGAACATGGCGATGCAAGCATTCGATTCGCCGGTCAAATGCAGGGTCTGCGAGATGAACTCACAGACAACACAATGCGTACAGGAGGGCCAGCACTTGTATTGCTGCCGCTGTGGGAGAAAGTCGATTCCATCTCAATCGGTGTTGAACTAAGCGACACGGCGACCGTAGCGGCTACAATGCGTTCAGATTCGCCCAAGGAAGTTGCCGCGACAACCCAGGCCTTGCTCACCCTGGGCAAGAACTATGTTCAGGTGCTACCACGTGCTCTAGGCACCAGCGGCGATATTGCTGCTCAGGCTATGGCAGGTGCGCTCAGTCAGAAAGCCTCCGCTGCCTTGGATACCGCCTCAATCACGACGAGTGACGGACGAGTGGACCTATCAATTGAAGTTGCTAATGCAACCAACACACTTATCACA
>DNPC01000843.1 GCA_003501565.1 Planctomycetaceae bacterium
TTGATAAAGTCCGCCAAGCGGAACTGGCTGACTACCTCAATGCCGCAGACATGTCGGCGGGCGCCGGTCCCAAACTGAAACAATTGTTGATGCGCGGTGTCGGTGTGCATCATGCGGGAGTCTTGCCGCGCTACCGCAGAATGGTGGAAGAGCTGTTTCAGCGGAAGCTGCTCGCGTACTGCGTTTGCACGGAAACACTGGCCGCGGGGATCAACTTGCCCGCGCGGAGCGTTGTGCTTCCGAGTCTGTTGAAGGGCCCGAAAGACAAGAAAAAGTTGGTCGATCCAGCTTCAGCGCACCAAATCTTTGGGCGTGCTGGCCGACCACAATTTGACGATCGCGGATACGTATTCGCGCTCGCGCATGAAGACGATGTCAAAATCCATCGATGGCGAGAAAAGTACGACTCGATTCCTGAAGACACAAAAGACCCCGGTCTGCTCAAAGCGAAGAAGCAACTCAAAAAGAAGATGCCCAAGCGTCGTCAGGGCGAAACGTATTGGACCGAGGAGCAGTTCGCAAAGCTCCGCGATGGGAGTGCTGCCAACTTAGTCAGTAAGGGCCATTTGCCGTGGAGGCTCATGGCCTATCTCCTACTCAGCAATCCGCAGGTCCAACCACTTCGAGAATTAGTCGGCCGTCGTTTGCAGGACGACAAGACTAAAGAGCACGCTGTACTGCGTTTAAACCAGATGTTGATTACGCTTTGGACCGCAGGCTACGTTGAACTCTCCCCAAAACCAAAGCCCAAAACATCCTCATCCCCTAGGGCTAGCGCAGGCAAGACGAACCCAAGCGACCAGTCAACCGATACCCGCGTCGCCGGTGGCGGCTTGTTTGAGGCAGCAGGTCTTGGAAAACTGGTTGAACAGGCACAGGCCTCAGAAGCAGCCACGCAAGAGAACGCCGCGGAAGAAGCAGAACCCGACACGTCAGGTGCGTCGCGTGGATATGAAATCAAAGACTATCGTCCGGAACTTGCCACGCCCACTGAGCGGCTTGAGATTCTGGTCCGGATGCGAAGCATCAACCCTCTGTACGGCGACTTTTTGGCCGGACACCTTGCAATCGCTGACGATACAGAACGATTGCTTGCGCTCGAGAGTACGCTTGATTTGTCCGGCACTGTCGCAAGAAATGTACGCGTTCCTAAACTCGAGGAACTCCCGCCAGGGCCTCTGGCCGAAAGCCGGCTCGATTCACGATTGCTTGAATTGGGACTCGCTACCCAAGAAGAACTGCGTGGGAAGCCTCCCGAGGAGGACGAAGATGAACCGAGGCGCGGCGGGCAATTGTTCGACGAGCCGCGCGTTTGGGTAATCAGCATCGGCGAAAAGCTGAGACGACTGTTCGACTATGACTTCCCAAACGTACACGACGTGCGCACAACTCCTGTTCATGTGGCCGGAGAAGTGCTTGAGTTCGGCGGAAATTTCAACAAGTACATTGTTGCCAAAGGCCTGCAAAAGCAAGAAGGGATCATATTCCGGCATCTATTGCGTTTGATCCTGTTGCTAGACGAAATGGCCAGCATACCTCCGCTTGAATCTACCCCCGAAGAATGGGAAGACCGCTTTGATTCACTAATCGATCGCTTGTCTGCATGTTGTGCACAAGTCGACCCAGAAAGCACAGACCAAACACTGAAAGAATCTCGTGGCGGTGACGAGCTAACGTTGCGTCTCAAGAAAGTCCGCCCAGACTCATAAGTGAATTGCAGAGCATTACGGCCAATCGACCGTAATCAATGACTAGGCTATTACTTGCCACCGTTTCGGAACCGCACCAAGTTCTTCCGGTAATGTTCTTCTTCCGGATTCAACTTCACACACTCTTGCATCAACGCAATCGCTTTATCAGTATCCCCCAACTGGAAATGAACCTCGGCTAGTGTGTCGATAAAGGTATCTGATCGGGGTGAAAGCTCGACCGCTTTTTCTGCAAGCTGGAGGCCTTCATTGAGCTTGCGCCCGGTCTTCGCATACATCCATGCCAGGTTGTTAAGCGAGGTCGAGTCGCTTGGGCAATCTTCCAAGTGGCCCAATAACGTATTATCAAACTTATCGAACAGCAGCTTAGCCCGCTGCGGAGCAACTTTCTGCAATGGCAAGTAGCACTGGACTGCCAATTCAATATCATGCGGCTGGAGTCGTTGTGCGTATTCAATTTCTCGCCACGCAGCTTCCGCCAAACCATCTGCTAACAGCGCTCGGGCGCGGTGCATACGATCCTTCTGAATACTGTATATGTAGAAGCCCAAGTAGTCGAAGTAGCCAAAACTAGGCGCAAGTAGGCTCACTCCTTCTGAGCCAGGGAACAGCATTTCAATCGCATTCGCCCGCCTTGCATTTGAGGCCTCTCCAAACTGCTCAAGTTCTTCTAAACACAGAGCATAGGAATTCACCTGGAAGAAGCTGGAGGGGGAAAACGGTTCGCTCAACAGCATTCCCGGCCTTAAGTACTCAACAGCTGTCTCGTGGTCACCTTCGTCGAGGTAGAGACTTCCGGTCCGGCTAAAGTCATCTCTTCGCGAACTCACCAATGGGGCGACCATCTGAAATTGCTGAAGTTTCTTTGCATTCTCAAAATCGCCGGCCATCAAGCTAGCTTCGATTTCTTTAGGAATGTAACTTGTCTCTCCTGATTGTCGCATCGCCCGCAGAATGTTCATCGCCACTTCGGGGCGACCGGCGTCCATATAGAGTCTTGCCGCTGTAACACGCGTCGCCACAGTGCTACTGCTGGTCGCAGCAAGTTGGAATGCCAGACTTCGAAGACCATAGCCCTCGGCAATCCGAATCAAGACCGCTTCTCTACCAGAACTGATCGCCCGCAACTGCTGTCCATTTGCAGCCGCATCACTCAGCCACTTTTCGACCTCCGCAGGGGTCAAAAGTGGATCGTCGGTTACGTACCGGTTAAGCAAGTCGAGTTTCTTCCACGTCCGCTTCCTCGAAACATCCTTGAGCTTGCGGTGGGATAGATTTACTGCGTCGCCCCCAGGCATCGTCTCTAGTAGAGTATCGATCGAGTATTTGAGCTTTGGAAACACTGCGTTGAGGACATTGAGCCTGGTACTTTCGCTCAACCCGCTGAAGTTGCTATCAAACTTGTCGAGCAACATGTCTTGGGATTCGGTTTGCGTCATATAGCGCGAAAATGCGAGCCAAACGTCACGCTCAATTTCGGTGCGCCTCCGGCTCTGAGTTGCCGCGATCTTGCTAACGTTCGCAACGCAAGTGTCGAACACTTTTTCAGCCTGTTCGGGATGGCCGATGTTGACCAGGAGATTGCACAGGCTTGCAAGCCGATTCAAGCGCTCCCGATTGGCTGCCAAATCGCTGCGAGTCTCTTCGAGCCACTCGTCAAAGTTCGATAAATCGCGTTTTAGTCCAAGTGCTGCAATTGCATCCAAGTGCTTGGAATTCCCAGTCAGCACCACGCAACCATAATCGGGGTCTACTGAAATCAAATACTGTTCGATCGCGTCGCTGTAACCCAAAACAGCCAGCGAAAAAATGACCAGAGGAAGCTCTACTGTGTTGGCCTTCAAAACTTCCTCGGCAACTCGAGAGGGCTCCAGAGCTGTTTCCGAGTCAATCAAATCCGCTTCAACGAGCGTGCGGGTCATTTCGGCCCACCGAGCATCGCTTTGCTCGTATGCGCCAGCGAGGCTGAGCACTGCCGATTCCACCAGAGCATTTACGCTCTCGCTTCTTCCTGGATCAGTAAAGTGTTTCAAATTCTCAGGATCGGAAAATTGCTCGAACTCCCCTGCCCTGGCGATAAAGGACGTACGCGTTTTTGGGCTAACGCCCTTCATTGAAAGGGCACGTGCTGTGTTGCCCCCGTAGAACTCTATCTCCGCCTGTTCCTGGATCGTCGCAACTTCACTGCTCGGCAACGGAAGCCCATACAGTCCTGCGATGTAGCTCGCCTCGCGATGCCCGAGCACCTGCACCAAGACACCCCACGACTCCTCAAGCTCCGCATTGCGCAAAGCAAAATTGAGCCGACTAAGCGTACCGAACCGTCCTAGTTGGCGATTGGTGTAACTTCGGCGAAGCTCGGGCGAATTTCGTAGAATCCGTTCAGCCAGCTCCCAGTATCCGCGCATGCAAAGTTCTGCGACTTGATCCGCCGTTGGTGACGAAACAACGCGTTGGATCAGTGACATGTCAAGTTCGTCATTCGCACTCAACCCGAGGTTGATGGTTGCTTCCAAGATTGCGGCAGCTTTTGCGGTTGAACGATTCGGCGATTGTTTTGCCTCTGCGAGAGCCGGAAGTGCTGCATCACCGAGTCGCCACAGCGCCATGAATGCTTCCTGCCGCTCAATGAATGATTCTGACGAAAGCTTTAGTATGTCCGCATTGATTTCAGCCGATTGGGTTGGCTGCGTCTCAGCGGCTGTGGCGCAGTTCGGCACAGTTAGCGAAACAATTGCGAAACAGGCGACGCAAACGGCAAGTTGTAGACGTCTTGGCATGGAGAGTGTTGCTAGGCAAATATGGAAAGACCGAATGAAGTGAGCTTTCTACTATACCAGCATCGTGCAGCCTTAGCTCAAACAACCCCACGCCTACTCGGGTGGGGCGCGAAAGCCATCGTCCCTGGAGTTCGCATTTCTAGAATTCGCTGCGGACAACGTAGATGCTGGAAATCGCAAGCACAAACGCGACAAAACACAGGTTGGAGATGATCGGCGTCCAGATGTCCAGTTCAAGCTGGGACTTTTCCAGGTTGTTCGTAATCAGATCCATCGACTGCGTCTTATTGCCACTTAGCAGGTAGCTCATCGCATCGTCCAGAGCGGCCGGTTTCGGATTGATTGTATAGACCGGTTTGACGACGTAGCGATAAACCATCGCCATAACAGTAGGACTAGGTGACCTCGAATCGATCACTTCGTTTTGCTGCAAGTCAACCAACGTCGCCACGCCAGGTCCAACGCCAATCCAGGCTGTTGAGGCATCCTGCCACGTGAGACAACTGACCTTGCCAGCCACCGGAATGGCCATCGCCTCGATTGAGGCCTGCTCGCAGTCGAGTGACAGCACTTCGCCGGTTTGAGTCACGATGCTTGCCTGGTTGGAACCCGGCCGCCACCCCATACTGCGGACTTCCATGTCACCCGGTAAATCCACTTGAGCCACTTCGTTCAGATCACCATCAAGCACCAGAATTGGCAAGCGTTCGCGAGCGAGTAGACAGTAACTGTCATTGTGAATGACTGCCGCCGCTTCGGTGCCATCACTTTGCGTCGGATCAACGATATCCTCATCGTCCTCACTAGTGGCTTGCTCGGAGACGAGAACAGCAGTTTTTTCTATTCGAGCTATGCCTTTTTCAAGACGTATAAGGTCAAGCGTACCCGAACTGTAAAGCGCGAAGCTCTTCCCATCCTCGGACGCGGAAGCGGTGGTATTGCGATCGATGGACAGTCCCGGTGGTGTGATGTCGCGAAAGCCAGTCGATTTTAGCCACGGCATTTGGACCATCCCAAACAGCCCAGTCTCTTTGGCAGCTTCTACTTTGATCTGATCCAACTGCAGTTTGTAAATCTTGGTTCGGCAAATCGCGATTAGGTGGCCATCAACTTTCAACAGCTTGAATAAATCACGCGGGATCTCGGGTCCGCTGTCAACTGGCCATCGCCCCGTGGATCGCGCTTTGTCTGGCGTATCGATTTGCCCGTCGTCATCACCCTCTCCAAGGTAAGCTGCCAGGGCATCCTTAGCAGTTAGCTCAGCGCCCGAACTTCCTTTCGAACTGGGCTGAGAGTCGATTGGTTCACTTTGCGTTTCTTCGCCAGTACCGGTCGAGTCTTCGCCGACTTCGACGCTGGAATCCTCCGCTGCATCTTCCAGTTTTTCTGCAGATTGTTCTTCAGCTTCTTGAGCATCCGAATTGGAGTCCACCTGTTGATCCACATCGGGTTCACCCGAAAGAGACACAATGGCTAGGTTGCGAGTTCTGCCACGCAAGTTGCCGAATGGGTTGCGAACAAATTGCCAAACTAGCAATCGCTCGCGGTCTGGATCAGAAAACGGCCCGAAGGTGCGAGCTGGAGCCCCGTTTCCTGGCCCGCCCTCAGTTGCTTGCTGCCAGACAGAAAAGTCGCTGTTCCACACTTTCATTCGGCCTTTTGCGTCGACCGCGATCAGATCACTGCCTACTTGCTGAATCCTGACCAGTTGCGTCTGCAGCTCAAACGGCTCCAACATCCCACCGCGCACAAGCCCGATCGCAAAACAAAAGAACCAAAACACCATGGTCGCAATCACGCAGACGATCGCGTTCTTCCAGATCAAACCGGCCAGAGCGGAAACACTATAGAAGATGACAAACACGAACAACAACAACGGGATGCAACCCAGCAAGCCTTCATTCCAGATCCCGAAACGCATTCCAGCAATGAAATAAAGTCCTGTTAGAACAAAGGCAATGTTCACCAGGACGAATATGGTGCTTCCAAAGAATTTCGCGAGGAATAGCAACACACGAGAAATCGGTTTACTCAACAGCAAGTTCAGTGACCCAGACCGAAAAGTATCGGGAATGATTGGGCTGGTTACCACAATTGCGATCATCACCGCCAGAATGCCCAAACCGAATTTAATGAGAATCCCGAGCACGAGGGGTTCAATGTACTCGCGGACTTGTCGGCGGCTAATCGGCAAAGAATTTCCGAGCTTGAAGGAACCGTAGCCAATCCATAGCTGTTCACCACGCGGCCGATTAAGCGACCGGGGCAGCGCTGCTTGCAATAGTCCTCGATTGAGTTCCTCGCGATCCAAGTCACTTCGTTCCGCCGGATCGATGGCCAGCAGCTCGTCCAGGGCCTTCCGCCGACTTTCCGCTCGCGGCATCGAAAACGCGCCTTCTTGATACAAGTCATCTGACTCAACGACTCGATTAAGCTCCTTAACTAGGCTACTCGTTTTGACTGCTTGGAACGTCGGTGATTCTGGATCGTCCAGTGTCTTTAGTAATGCTTGAAATTTGGGCGAGGTCCTGTCCACGATGCGTTTTAGGCCCTCTGTTTCACGCCCTCGAGCGGCATCGGACAAACGCTCCAGCGCTCGTTTCTGATCGCTAACATCCGCGTTTTGTAGTTTGTAGCTAACCTCAGACACGTAGCCAAACGGAGCTAAGGCCAGCAAGATAAGGCTCCAGCCGATCAACAACGCCCATAACACACGGTTGCTAATTGCTTCCCAAAAAGAATCGACCAAGATAGCAATGTAAGGTTTCATCATTCACCGGAGAAGAAATGTTGATTTGATGGCCAGGTCCAACACAGGTGCAAAACGCTGCTTATGGCTTCAAGGCCAGGCTGTCGTCTGCCGAATCAGAAACTGCAGAAAGGAACACCTCTTCGAGGGTCAGTTTAGAACGCTGCAAATTGCGTATACTGAGCCCGCCTTGCCGCGCGTTGTCAATAATTCGATCAACCTCGCCATGGCCATCTACACTGGCCGATAGTTGCCAGCGTCCGTCGGGCAACTCGACGCTCTCCCACTGTTGGTACACGCTGGATAGACTGTCCTGAAACTGGGCAAATTGTACAGCATCACCGGCAACTTCCATCCGGAGTTTCGTCGACAGAGCACCTTGGAACTGCTGTGTAAGCTCGGCTGGTGACCCAACACCTCGCAGTTTGCCACCTGCCAAAATTGCGACGCGATCACACACCAGTTCAACCTCTTGCAAAATATGACTGTTCAGGAAGACCGTTTTGCCTTCATTCTTCATCTCCATAATGATTTGGCGAATTTCACTGCGTCCGACCGGGTCCAGTCCATCAGTCGGCTCGTCCAAAATCATCAAATCTGGCTCGTGCAACATCGCCTGAGCCAAACCCAACCTCTGCCGCATTCCCTTGCTATATCGCTTGACTAACTCGCGATCTCTCCCGGCTAGCCCCACTCGGTCCAGCAGTTGAGCTCCGCGTTGACGGATACTGCGGTAGTCGACGCGGCTAAGTCGACCATACAAGTGAAGTGCTCTCCAGGCCGTGTGGTGACTTGGAAAACTCAGATTCTCAGGCAGGTAACCAATCCGCTGCCGTGCAATCTTCGAACCCGCCGCCGCCCCAAGCACCGAAGCGGCACCGCCAGATGCGCGTACAATCCCTAGCAGCACCTTGATGAGCGTAGTTTTTCCTGCACCATTCGGTCCAAGTAGTCCGAACACTTCGCCACGATTAACGGAAAAGTCGACTCCCTTAAGCGCGTCAAATCCTTTGCCGAAAAATCCGGCTCGATAGCGTTTCTTCAGTCCGTTGATCTGAATTGCAGGCTGTTCGGACATGCATCTCTCAAGAAAAACAGTGGTGGGCCGGCTTACGAATCAACTGCGCCAAGCACTTACAGGACTCGGCGACATGGATCCGCACAGTTTCGGGCTCGCACAATTGTAAGCAAGCCATCTGGAATGTGTCATCTCACGTTCAGCCGCTGTGCTGATTCGTCACGCGATCGAATATCTTGAGATGCCAGCTCGATAATCACTGGTCTGAAACGCAGAAATCGCCGGTCCAAAACTCTGAAATCACTGCTCCAGAAGCGCTGTTCCCGCGATATACCAAGAAGTGCAGCGACTAACTTAATCTTACTTCACTAACGGAATCGAAAGTCTCTGGCTTCGACTTCGGTTCGATAGATCTAGTTCTGCAGAAGCGCCGCCAGCGACAGAAGCCAGATCGAAGACAGAATAAAGACGCTCGCGAGCGTCAAGCGAACCCATATCTTGGTAGATGGATTCGCCCAGACTTGGGAACGGACTGGACGCGTGATGGATTCGAGAAAACGTTGGCGATGCTGAGGCTCATCCATCAACATTGCCCGGGCCGGCTCAAGCAATCCGTATTCAACCGCGAAATCCAGGGCGCCGTACAGTCGGTGCTTGCGACCGACCGCGTCGACTCCGGAAGCTTCGAAGAACCAAACCTGCCGGCCATAAGCGCATTCGCCTTCTTCCGCGAAATGGACGCAGCGGATCGACTCTATTGAGGATCCGTCGGGGCAGAATTCACGACGTTCCAACGACCGGCATGCATGGTCGTGGACCGTTTCCCAGACTTCCTGAGAAAAAAGGTAGTAATCCGATTCAGGTGTCATCCGTGCAGTCCTGCAGAACTAGACAACCAAGTTTTCCGTGACCGCAAGCATTCTTGCGCAACCAATAGTCTCGCAGTAACTCTTAGAATCGTCATTCTCGGGAGGGATGCTCACCAAAACTGATGTTGATTGATGAGAACCCGCTCGCGACCGCCTAGGTCTGACCGGCACAATTATAGCGAACCGCCCAGCGGGAGAAACTACGGTTTGCCGCTTTCCAGACCGTCCCACGTCGACAACGCGCCACCCAGCCCCCTTATGCGACCTACCTCGAGTCGCTCGAGAGGGGTAGAAGTTCCGCTGTTCCGCTGGGAAACCGGGCTTCCTACTGCGGAAAAACCGAGAATGCGATCGCGAGGCAACCGCGATCGCGAGGCAACCACAGATGCCGCGTACCGGAAGCTATCAGAGTTTTGGCCCGCGCAAGAACCGTAGCACTGCCCAACGAAGCACTACTGACGATCGAACAAGCTAGTCCGAATTTCGGATTCGAACGAAGCTTGCTGAGAGATCGCCTGCTTGAATTGATCTTGGCTAAGAGAGTACAAGACGGTGTCTTCCGTTGTCACCACACTGGCATTGCGTGGTTGATCTAGCAACAGCGCCATCTCACCAAAGAAATCACCTTCCCCAAGGGTCGCTAGCAGCTCTTGTTCGCTTCCTCGCAGTACCTTCACCTCTCCCTGGCGAATCAAATAGAACTTGTCGCCGGCATCACCCTCCTTGATCACTGAGGTTCCAGCCTCGAAAGTCTCGCTGACGAGATGATCGGCCATTTCTGCCAGCGATCGCGGCGTCAGGTGCTTGAAGACGTCACAACGCATCAGCATCTGACTTGTTATAGCAGCCTCTTGCACCAGCACATCGCTTCGGATGCTGCCGTCTACAAGATTTACGATCCGGTCGGCCACGTCCAAAATTCGGTTGTCGTGGGTAACGATAATGATCGTCGCTTTTTCCTGTTCGGCGCGTTCCCGAAACAGTTCGACCACTCTCCTGCCACTCTGTTCATCCAGAGCTGCGGTCGGTTCATCGGCCAAAACCAACCGTGGGTTATGGACCAACCCGCGAGCGATTGCAACGCGTTGCTTCTGCCCCCCTGACAGTTGTTTAGGAAGGTGGCCGGTCCGGTGCCCAAGTCCGACACTCTCGAGCATGTCTCGACATCGCTGAGTCTGGTCGGCGCGATTGCCATTTGGCTCCGCAAGCTCCAGCGCCATCCGGACGTTCTGTGTAGCGGTGAGAGAATCGAACAAGTTGTGGGCTTGGAATATGAACCCAATGTCACGCCGCAGCTGCAGCAGATCGTTATTGGATGCATTGTGCAACGCTCGATCGAGCACGTGGAGTTGCCCCGCTTGGACACGACGAAGAGTACCAATCAGGGTTAGCAGCGTAGTTTTGCCCGAACCACTGGGGCCTGTCATAATGATGATTTCGCCCGGGTAGATCTCCAAATTGTTGTCGAACAACACCTGTTTCCTGAGATCTCCACTACCGTAGAAATGCTCCAGACCATTGGCATGAATGGCGGGTTGTTCTCCGGCAGAAATCCGTTTGCGCCATTGTGGATCGTATCGCACGGCGGAAGGATGGCTGGGGGGCTCACTCATCGAACGCTTTTCAGGAACTTCTAGAGGACTTCAATGGCTAGGATTTCGTTTGATCAGATGCCGGCGAAGTCTCACAACTAGAGCATCGGATGATCCGCACGACCCGCATAACCGCTCAACGAACCGACAACTCGCGGCGGACATCGCGGGTTTGATAGCTTAGCACGCTTTCTTGTCCAAAACTGGAGTGCCGCCCGAGGTCCGCTTCTATACTCGCCCTACGCCCGCGAGCATTCGGAGCCACTTACGGGAAAAGCCCGTGCTGCAGTCGACTATAATCTGGCTGTATGCAAATTCGAAATTCGAGAGCAATGCCCTGCTCTGTTCGTAAACCTAGTCTTTCAACTCTGAGCCCGCCCATGAATCGTGCCAAAAGTCGATCGATTTCCCTTTCGCGACTGAACCTAACCGGGCTACTGGGAACGTTTGTTTTCCTGATAACTGCTGTGACGGGTTGCTACCAATCACAAAACCGATCGAGACCAGCGGGTAATGCCGCTGAGATGCGAGAGCTAAAATCGAAAGTCATCGCACAGGGGCAAATCTTGCCAGCCGGGGGAATCGCTCGGTTAATGGGTGCTCCCGGTGACATCGTTGATGAAGTGTTGGTTCAAGCTGGCCAAAAAGTGACTGCTGGCCAACAGCTAGTACGCCTTCGCAGCGAAAGCGTCGCGGAAACTCAACTAGCCGCACTGCTCGCTCGGCGACAGGAAGCTCAACTAAGCTACACGCAAACGATAGGACAAGCAGAACAAGCTGTCGCAGCTGCAAAATTGAAGGTGGCGCGAGCCGAGAAAGGTCGCTCACAACTGTCTGCGAGCGACGAAGTCCTTAGGCTCGCCCGCGAACAGGTCGACGCAGCGAAGCGAGTAATGCAGCAATTGGAGGCTATAGCTGGCGACAGTGTTACCGGCAGCTACGTCGGTCGAATCGAGATTGACAAGCAGAAAGTAAGCGTAGGTGAGGCAGAGCTGGCCTATGAACAACAGAAGCTTGCTCACCAACAAGCTCAGACGGATGCAACCTTCGCTCTTGAGGCGGCGCAGCTTGAGGAAGCGACCGCGGAACAAGCCTTGAATACTGCCCAGCAGTCCACTGCGCTCGATGTTCTCGACCTAGAAATAGAAAGCCTGAAAGAGAAGACTGCGGCTGCACGTATTGCAGCTCCTACGGATGGGATCGTCCTGGCTATCCATACGCGACGTGGCGAAGCAACGACCAGTTTCCCTTTGGTTGAAATGGGCAACACGCGTGAAATGGTGTGTGAAGCAGAAGTCAACGAGATGGATGCTGCGTTAGTGGAGCCCGGTCAGACCGTCAAGCTATTCAGCCGCGCTTTCGCTGAGCCGTTGACAGGAAAGGTGGCCAAGAAATTTTCGCTAGTTGGTCGCCCGCAGCTACGTCCCTTAGACCCGCTAGCCAGAGTGGACTTCAGGAGCATTACCGTCGTAGTCGAGCTCGACGAAGCTGTAGCAAACAAGGCAGACGATTGGATACAACTGCAAGTTGAAGTAGAAATTGCTGTCGGTGATGCACCAAGGCAAACCACCAAGAACGACTCCTCCGAAAAACCAGTAGAAGAACCTGACGCTTAGAGTAAGCCAGGCGCTCTGAACTTGCTAAGCCTCGGATGGAATCGCTTCCCGTTCGTCACCGACATCATGAAAACTCCCATTGCACTTCTTAACCTGTGGCAACAAGGCGCAAAAACGCTGGTGAGCATCGGTGGCGTTGCCTTTGCACTGCTGCTGGTGTTTATGCAATTGGGTTTTATGGGAGCAGTCTCGCATACTGCTACCAATGTGCTTAACAACCTCGACTTTGATATCGTGGTTCGGGCCCGCGATTATTTGCATCTTTACGAAGCGAGTCGACTCGATCGTCAATGGCTCGCCGAAGTCGAAGGGCTCGCGGCGGTAGAAAGTGCCGAACCGTTGTGGATTACGGTTCACAACATGC